>JBGPOI010000572.1:0-3489 GCA_041487975.1 Binatia bacterium
CGCGCCGCTGCCCGCACCCGTTCGACCACACCAGGCAGGACTTCCAGCACTCGGTCGATCTCTTCATCAGTCGTGTTTCTGCCCACGCTGAAACGAATAGCACTTTTCGCGGCGGCTTCGTCATGGCCCAATGCCAAAAGCACATGCGAAGGCTCGATCGAACCCGCGGCGCACGCCGAGCCGGTTGAAACCGCGATACCTGCAAGGTCGAGGCCCATCATCAGGCCCTCTCCCGCGGCGCCCGCGAAACCGACGTTCAGGGTATTGGCGAGGCGGTCGCGCTCGGGACTATTGAGCGAGACGTGCGGAACGCTCTCTTGAATGCCTTCCCATAGCCGGGTGATCAGGCGGAAGGAGTGCGCGGCAGTGCGCTCGAGTTCCTGAGCTGCCAGGGTCGTGGCGACACCGAAGCCGACAGCGGCGGCGACGTTCTCGGTGCCTGGCCGCTTCTCGCGCTCTTGCGCTCCGCCACCCATCAACGGCAGGAGACTTGTGCCTCTGCGCACATACAGTGCACCTATGCCTTTGGGACCATAAATCTTGTGTGCGGAGAGCGACAACAAATCCACCCCCAAGTGGTTGACGTCGAGCGGTAACTTCCCTGCGGCCTGCACGGCGTCCACGTGCAAAAGAATGCTACGCTCCCGCGTCACCCGGCTAAGTGCGGCGACCGGCTGAATCGTCCCGACCTCATGATTGGCGAGGCTGACACTGGCCAGCACGGTTTCCGGCCGTAAAGCTGCCGTCAGGCTCTCTGCGTTGATTCGCCCTTCATTATCCACAGGGAGGATGGTCGCGGTGAATCCCTCACCGGCAAGCATTCGTAACGGTCCTAAGATCGATGAATGCTCGATTGCGGTGGTGATGAGGTGCATTCCTTTGCCGCGTACCGCCCACAGCACGCCGCGCAGAGCCAGATTGTTACTTTCAGTGCCACCACTGGTGAACAACACCTCGGCGGGGCGCGCGCTGATGAACGCAGCCACTCGCTCCCGTGCTTCCTCCAGCCCGTGCTTTGCCTGCCGCCCGGCCCAATGCACACTAGATGGATTACCATAGTGAGCCTTGAGGTACGGCAGCATGGCCTCTAGGACCTCCGGCCGCAAAGGGGTGGTAGCGTTGTGGTCGAGGTAGATTATCTGCATGGCATTTGTCGGACAGAGAGGGAAGGGCACCGCAATCATTCGGTCGAACGATAGTTTTCCCAGCCGTACGCGCCGTTGAGCTTCACAAACCGGCATTCGCCGAAGTAGTCTTCACGGAACCCATGAGGTTCTTTCCACACACGCACTAAGGTCTGGAGTTCTTCCTCACCCATCGGTACGATGAGGCGTCCGCCAAGCCGGAGCTGGTCGAGCAACGGCCGGGGAAGGCAAGGGGCAGCGGCTCCGACCACGATGGCGTCAAACGGCGCTTCTGCTGGCCAGCCTAGAGTCCCATCTCCACTGTGAACCGTCACGTTTTGATAACCCAATGCCTGCAAGGCGATCCGTGCGTGTTCGGCCAGACGTGCGGAAAATTCAATCGAACATACCTGGACACCTTGCTCAGCCAAAACCGCAGTCAGGTAGCCCGAGCCGGTCCCAACTTCGAGCACTTTCTCTCCCTCAGCGAGCTTCAGAATCTCGGCCATAAGCGCGACCATGTAGGGCTGGGAGATCGTTTGTCCCTCGCCGATCGGTAAGGGGTGATCGTCATATGCGCGGTCGCGGAGGGATTCCTCGACAAACAGATGGCGCGGCACCCGGCCCATAGCAGCAAGTACGAGGGGGTCGGCGAGACCACGCTTCATCAGTTGTTCCCGGACCATGTGTTCCCGGGCCTGCAAGTACGTTAGCGCCATGGCAGCCTCAAGTCACGCATCTCCTGCAACGTGCGGTAATTGGTCATGTCTACATGCAAGGGAGTCACGGAGATGAACCCTTCGTGTACGGCCACGCAGTCCGTGCCTTCGTCCGGGTCGAAGCCGAGATCATCTCCGCCAATCCAGTAGTATTTTTTCCCACGCGGATCGACACGGGCTTCGATCGTTTCCGCGTAACGCCGCTTGCCCTGGCGGGTCGGACGATACCCTTTAATGTCTTGCCGGGGCAGATTAGGGACGTTCACGTTGAGCAGGGTGTCAGGCGGCATCCCTTGCGCGATCACCTCGGATGCCATCATCGCAGCGAAATCGGCTGCCGGGCCAAAATGATAGTTCGTTCCGCGGGTTACCAGAGACATGGCGATTGAGGGAATTCCCAGGAGTGAACCTTCGATCGCAGCGGACACAGTACCAGAATAGGTAATATCATCTCCCAAGTTCGCGCCCTTGTTGATGCCGGAGACCACGAGCTGCGGCCGGACAGGAAGAAAGCCCTTCACCGCCAGATTCACACAGTCGGTCGGGGTGCCGTTGACGGCGAAACGCCGGGGTGCGATTTCTTCGATGCGCAGGGGCCGGTGGAGGGTCAGCGCATGACTGACTGCGTTCTGTTCACGATCCGGCGCCACTGTGTAAATCTCACCGACGGCCTTGAGCGCCTCCTCGAGCGCGTGGAGGCCCTCGGAGTGGATGCCATCGTCGTTTGAGACCAGGATTATCATAGAGAGCATTTCAGCAGAAAGCCGGTGAAGAAGAAAGGCGACCGCTCATGCGATCGCCTTTCGCTGACTGGTCGGGGTGAGCCGATTTGAACGGCCGACCACTCGCACCCCAAGCGAGTGCGCTACCAGGCTGCGCTACACCCCGCCACGCCTGTCCGTCTCTCATACCCCCTGGGAGGCGAAGGGGTCAAGGGCCTGCAAATATGCTAAGGACTGAGTAACGAGGACTGAGGACTGAGCAAGATAGGGCACATAATCAACTCTGTCACTCAGTCCTCAGTCCTGTTGAAGGGGGAGGTGTCTATGCCAACCTATCAAGGAGGATGCCATTGCGGCCGGGTGCGATTCGAGGTTACTGCCGACCTGGAACGAGTCGTTGATTGCAACTGTTCGATTTGCACGAAGAAGGGGTTTCTCCATCTCATCGTCGAGCCTGAACAGTTCCGCTTGCTCACTCCTGCCGATGCAGTGGCCCTCTATCAGTTCAATACCGGGACGGCCAAGCACTACTTTTGTCCGGTCTGCGGTATTCACTCCTATTACATTCCTCGCTCGCACCCGGACAAGATTGATGTCAACGTTCGCTGCCTGGAAGGAGTGGACCTCCAGCGTCTGCTGCTTCAGCCCTTCAACGGTCGGGAGTGGGAGAAGAACCGCCCTACGTTGGACGAATAGGGAGCCGGCTGCGGCAAAGAAGGAACAAACCGGCCGGTCCCCCCACCAAATCATCCCATATCGAGCGTCACAAAAAGATAGCCCAGCGCCTTGCCGTGTTTGAGCAAAACCGAGCGTACCGCAGGGTCGAGCAGACGAGCAAAATCTTCACGGGGTGCTTCAATACAAGCTGTCCTGCTCTCGACCCGGACCCGGTACGATGGCAACCCTAGTGACTGAAACACAGGC
>JBGPOI010000573.1:0-3482 GCA_041487975.1 Binatia bacterium
GTCGCGAAGGCCCGGCTGATTTGTTCAGGCTGGACTCCACCACGCGTGAGCAATAACTCAATCTCCAGCGCAAGAGAGGTCTTTTGCAGGGCAGGCGAGTCGGTGCTGAGAGTGTAGCCGATGTGAAACTCGTCGAGCAACCGCAGGAGCGCACCAGTGCGCTCAATGGGCAGTGCGCCGGTGAGGTGATTCGACCAGGGACACAGCTCACAGGTGATGCCCCGCTCGGCCAGGAGTCGCAGTCCGCGCTCATCGCCCCCTTGCCAATACGCGTGGACAGCAGTCAAGGGATGAGCGACCCGGTGTGGCTCCACAACGGTCAGCGTAGCAATAAACGTCTCCAGGTCCACAAAAGGCGTCTCGCCGCAGTGGACGGTACGCCCCAGCGAGCCAGCACCGGTGCCCGCCGCTTCGGCGAAGAGTTCACGCATACGCGCGCGGTCCTCCGGGTCCGACAACGGACAGCTACGCTCGGAGCCCGCGAGATCAACCCCGATGAGGTTCGGATACACGGATCGCCAGCGTCGGGTCTTCGTGGCCAGGACCGCGTTCGCCTCCCGCGCCAAGTCACGCCCGAAACAAAAGATGAGCCCTACCTGCATCTCCCCCCGATAGATGACCTCAGTTTCGGCCGCCGCTTGGCACGCGGCCATGATGATGCGGTCCAGATCATAGAGCCCGGCATGCTCGCCCCGCAGAAAGGGGGCGCCGGTGCGTTTCAGGGGACAGAGGCGCAACTCGAGCTTGCGCACGGCCAGCGGCGGGTCCAGGTCTGCGCCTTCCCCGCCGGGCCCCAGCTGCCGCATGCCAGCGGTTCTATACGCGCCGCTCACAGCCACCTGAATGCTCTCCCGCACACTGTCGGGGCCGCTCTGAATCGCCTCGACCAAATCGAAGACGCGGAGATATTCATCGAGGGAGGTGATCGTGTCCGGGCGGCGGTGGGCGAGGCGGACAAACTGGTTGTAGCTCCCAAGGCCGCGGATGCCGCGCATCTGGCCCATCTCCCAGAGCCGGTAGATGGACACCGAGCCGCCGAGGTGCACGTGCTGTTCAGTGACGCCCTCAGCAGGGGGAGAAGGGAAGGGAGTATAGTGAGAAGCCATAAGGAATGCGTGCGTTCAGGGGTCACTTCGATGTCTGGAGCGTTGGTCTCTCAGGATCTGCAAGAACTCCTCTGGATTGATAATGGACGCATCTTTGTCTGTTTTCAACATGAGAAGGTGAGGTCTTGTCAGTAAGTGTACAATCAGGAGTGAGGCGGCAACGTTGCCAGAGTGGATTCAGCTCAGATTCTTCTGGTGATGAGGTCATGAATCCGTACGCAAGAGAAACCGGGAAAGACCTCCCTTGATCGTTGGAGGAAAAAAATAGTACGTCTGCGAGGGAGCAAGGAAATCCAAAGAGCAGAGGAGGCATCGCCCGGTGAGCGATCTCAATCCGCCAGACACATCGGGGCTACCTTTTGACGACGATCTCGTTGAGAAAGTGCTCTCTTTTTCGGAGTCACAGACTTTTGAAACCAGAGGCAGCATTGTTTTCTCTCGGCTTTGGAAAACAACTCGATCTCCAAAAGAAAAACAAGTCTTCATAGGAAGTTACGCAGAGGCATGTTTTCCATAACCTACAAAGTGCCTCTCCTTCCTTCCTCTCTAGAGCCTTGTCATTCCTTCTTGTCTCTCCAGTCCCTGGGATCCACGAGAAGCAGATTCCAACGAACATTACTCCCTCTTCTTCTCTTGTGATCCGCGAGTCGTAACGGTAAGGTCATGCCACCACAGTCACCCCTCTTGACCGTATGGGGTAGGATCGGCTGTCAGGTCGGAAGTTTTTCATCATGTTGCTCTAAATCTCTACGGACTCTTGGGAACGATGTCACAACTTGAACACATCGAAGCCATCGAAAACCGCCTGTGGAGCAGTGCAGACAACCTGCGGGCGAACAGCAACTACGCCAGTAACGAGTATTTTCTGCCGGTGATGGGGTTGATCTTTCTCCGGCATGCCTACAGCCGCTATCTCGCGGTTAAGGATGCAATCGAAGCAAGCTTGCCGAAACGCGGCGGCAAGACTCCCCTCCTGACCCCAAAAGACTTCTCCACCAAGAGCGCCATTTTCCTGCGCCCGGAAGCCCAGTTTGACAGTCTGGTCAGCCTCCCCGATGGCGCCAATCGCGCCCAGGCCATCATCGACGCGATGGAATCAATCGAGGCCGACTATGAGACCCTGAAGGGCATACTGCCCAAAAGTGAATACCAGGAACTGGAGAACGACGTGCTGGGGCAGCTTCTGCGCACGTTCAATGACCCAGCGCTGAAAGCGGCGAGCGGCGACATCTTTGGCCGGATCTACGAATACTTCCTCACCCAGTTCGCCGACTTGAAAGCGCACGACAATGGCGAGTTCTTTACGCCGGTCTCGCTGGTGCAGATGATCGTCAATGTCATCGAGCCCGAGCATGGCAAGGTGTTGGACCCGGCCTGCGGCTCTGGCGGCATGTTCGTGCAGAGCGCCCACTTTATCGAGCGCCTGCACCAGAGCCCCCAGGAGCGCGTGACTTTCTACGGCCAGGAGAAGAACGCCACGACCATTCGATTGGCGAAGATGAATCTGGCGGTGCATGGGCTGGAGGGTAACATCCTGAAGGCCATCACCTACTACGAAGATCCTCACGAACTCCTAAGCAAGGCCGACTTCGTCATGGCCAATCCGCCGTTCAATGTGGACGAAGTTGATGCTGACAAGGTCAAGAACGATCCTCGCCTGCCCTTTGGCCTGCCTGGCGTGAATAAGAAAGGGGCGGTCTCCAACGGCAATTACTTGTGGATTTCCTATTTCTACAGCTACCTGAACGAGCGTGGCCGGGCAGGGTTTGTTATGTCTTCCCAAGCCTCCAGCGCCGGGCGCGATGAAGCCACGGTGCGGCGGAAGCTGATCGAGACCGGCCATGTGGACGTGATGATCGCTATTCGCTCCAACTTCTTCTACACCCGCACCGTACCGTGCGAGTTGTGGTTCTTCGACAAAGGCAAGCCAGATCACCTGCGCGACAAGGTGCTGATGCTTGACGCGCGCAACATCTACCGCAAGGTGACGCGCAAGATCTACGACTTCAGCCCCGAGCAACTACAGAACCTCACCGCCATCGTCTGGCTCTACCGCGGGAAGACGGACAAGTTCCTCGGTCTGGTGAAGGATTACCTCGCCGCCGTCGGCAAAGAATGCGCACTAATTCCAGACAAGCTGAGCCAATTTGACAGCGCGCTGAACACGCTGCGCGGACACTTCGATGTCCTGGGCAAGCGCCTCACGACGCACGAGCAGAATGGCGCAGCCAAACAACAGGAGTTCACCCAGGCCCTGGCCGAACTCTACGAGGCCGAAAAACTGTACGAAGGAGACCGCTCACTCCTTGTGCGAGAAATTGCAGACTATCACGCGAGCGTCTGCAAAACGCTGCCAACGACAAACGAGCAACAGCA
>JBGPOI010000574.1:0-3474 GCA_041487975.1 Binatia bacterium
ATTGACCTCGTAGCGACCACGCACATCCTGGGGATAAAACTTCCCCACCTTTTCGGCGAGGTACATCATGATGGCCCCCGACTCGAAGATGCTGATCGGTGCGCCCCCGCCGAGGGGCTCATGGTCCACCATGGCAGGCATGCGGTTGTTGGGGCAAATCTTCAGAAATCCCTCTTGGAACTGATCCCCGCGGCCGATGTTGCAGGATACAAGGTTGTAGGGCAGGCTGCATTCTTCCAACAGGATGGTTACCTTCTTGCCGTTGGGGGTGGGCCAATAGTGCAAATCGATCATGCTGTGTGTCTCCTTGTTTAAGGTTTCCGCCTAGCAAATTAAGCGGCGGTGCCACCACAATATACCGATTAACCCCGCTGTAACAAGAAGTCCGCTTAAAGGAGCTTTCTGTAAAGATTCTTCGTGTTCCACATAGCGAATGGCCCAAAATTTCATGAGTCGTTGCCATACCCCCAGCTGAAGTTTGCAACAGAACCTCGGACAATGGGACGGAGGTTGCCAGTGTGTACGATACCCAGATGGACGCTATCGCCGGGGGGTATCGGCGGTTTGGCAATGTCCCGTTCAGGGATTGCCTATAAGCTGGTCTGAGAGTGTAGAATAGGGGGAAAGAAGGTCATCGCCAAAACATAGGAGAGAAAAGGAGCGAACATGGTTAAACTCATTGTCTGTGCAAAGCGTAAACCAGGAATGGGTGTACAGGAGTTCCACGACTACTGGCGCAATATGCACGGACCGCTGGTGAGGAGTGTCCCTGGCTGCCGGAAATACATCCGCAAATACGTGCAGTGCCACACCATCCCGCAGGCCTATGAACGCAACGCCGCGCCGTTTGATGGGGTGGCGGAGTTGTGGTTTGACAGCCTGGAAGATGTGGATCGTTTTCTCTCTGACCCTGAGTATCTAGAGAGAGTGAGACCTGATGAACTCAAATTCACTGATCACCCGAACCTCGTGTGGTTCGTGACTCAAGAGGAGGCGGTGATCAATGAGGTTGAGAGCGAGAAGACGTGACCGCTAGATTAGAGGATCAACGTGCAGGAGGGGTTTCTCGCTTCTGACGCGAGCGCCACAGGCTGCGCTCCACTCAGGGTGTGACCCTTTCCAGCATACGCGGAAACGGGATGGCCTCGCGCACGTGGTGCAGGCCGCAGACCCAGGTTACCATGCGCTCGATGCCCATACCGAATCCGGCGTGCGGCACCGAGCCGTAGCGTCGCAGATCCAGGTACCAGGAGAACGCCTGCTCGGGTAGGTTGTGAGCGCGAATCTTCTCTTGCAACGTGGCAAGGTCGTCTTCGCGCTGACCGCCGCCGATGATCTCGCCGTACCCCTCTGGTCCTAGCACGTCCATACACAGGGCCACACGCGGGTCGTCAGGATCGGCCTTCATGTAGAACGCCTTGTTCTCCACCGGATAGCGGTGAATGATCACCGGCCGGTCAAACGCTTCGGAAATCAGTGTCTCTTCGTCGCCGCCGAAATCCGCTCCCCAGTGAATCTCGACGCCCTTGCCTTGCAGCAGTGCGATGGCTTCGCCGTAGCTGATACGCGGGAACGGCTTTTTGACGTTTGCCAGTTTGCTGACGTCGCGCTCCAGGGACACCAACTCAGCACGACGGTTGGTGAGCACGCGCTGGACGACGTACTCAATAAAGTCCTCAGCCAGGTCCATGTCGCCGTTGAGATCGCAGTACGCGACCTCCGGCTCGATCATCCAGAACTCGGTAAGATGGCGGCGAGTCTTGGACTTCTCCGCCCGGAAGGTCGGGCCGAAGCAGTAGACCTTGCCGAAGGCCATAGCGCCGGCTTCCATGTAGAGTTGCCCGCTCTGGGTGAGGTAGACCGTGTCACCGAAATAATCGACCGGGAAAAGCGTGGTGGTGCCTTCGCACGCCGCCGGTGTGAAGATCGGTGCGTCGAGCAGGGTGAAGCCCTGCCCGTCGAAGTAGTCACGACAGGCTTTGATGACTTCGCTGCGCACCCGCAAGAGCGCATGCTGGCGTGAGGAACGCAACCACAAATGCCGGTGGTCAAGCAGGAAGGCGATACCGTGTTCCTTGGGGGTGATGGGATAGTCCTGGGCTATTTGCTCGATCGCCAAATTCTTCACTGAGAGTTCAAAGCCGAGCGGCGAGCGGGCATCAGCCCGCACCATGCCGGTTACGACCAACGAGGATTCCTGCGGCAGGTGGTCGGCGAGACGGAAAGTCTCGGGGGAGACCTCGCCCTTGAAGATCACGCACTGGATCACGCCGGTGCCGTCGCGCAACTGGAGGAAGTGGAGCTTGCCACTCGACCGCTTGTTGTACAGCCAGCCTTTAAGCGTAACCTCTTGCCCTTCATATTGCGCGATATCACTGACATAGACCCATTCTGGCATGTGCGCCCCCTCTTGGGTTGATGTGTTCCTGCCAAGGAGGCACTATAGCACAGCAAGGAGAAGAAAATGATGACGCGTTGGGTGTCGGGCTTGTTGCTCTGCCTGTTGATACTGCCGTCTTTGCCAGTGACCGCTGACGATGACCTTGAACAAGCGCTCAGCGACCTGCCGCCTGCCGAACGAACCGTTTATCGTCAGCAACTCTTGCAACTCGATCGCGTTGCTCGTCGTTTGCTGAAGGCGATACCCAATGCGCCCCAGGTCAATTTCGTCCTTGCCGCGGGCGAAACCTCGATCAACGCCGGCACGACTTTTGGCAAGATTATGGTGACTGAGGGAATGCTGCGCTTTGTCAGGTCGGATGACGAATTAGCCATGATTCTCGGCCATGAACTTGCTCATCTGACTCAAGGGCATGTTTCGCGCGGTGCGGTCAACAACACGCTGCTCGGCATCGGCAGCGCCATCGCTAGTGTGATTGTTCCTGGCGCCGGTCAGGCGACCGGCCTGTTGGGTCAAATGTTCTTGAACCATTTCAATCAGGATCAAGAGCGGGAGGCTGACGAGATCGGGCTCCGCTCCGCGTATGCCGCCGGCTACGATCCCGAGGCGGCTGTCCGGGTAATGCAACGGATGGCTGAGGAGGTGCCCCAGACTGCGTCCGCAGGGTTCTTCTCATCCCATCCGTCCTCTGTCGAACGAGCCGCAGCGTTACAGCGGCTGGCGGCGCAACTGAGCGGAGGACACGAGACACCCCACGTGAGCGGAGAGCGCGAGACGCCCCATGTGAGTAGCGATGTCCCCAGCCCTTCACGTTCGTCGAAGCGCAATGAGCAAGCTTGCCGCCAGGCCAGGCCATATTTTTACCGCGCCAAAGATGCGGATGATCCTGATGAGAAAGTGAGTTTGTATCAGCGTGGGTTGCGTTTATGCCCGCAGAGTCCGCGCGCCCACTCTGAACTGGCTGAGGTCTACCTGGATCTCGGTGACGAGCGCAAGGCTGCGGAGGAGTTCCGCCAAGTCTTGCGCTATGATCCGCATTATCCTGAAGCAGAAAGCCGCTTGCGTGAGTTAGA
>JBGPOI010000575.1:0-3465 GCA_041487975.1 Binatia bacterium
ACCCCGACCCCCCGCCACGCACCCCCCCCCCCCGACCCCCAAGCCCCCCACGCACATCACAATCATGCCAAGCGCCTCGCACACGATGCACAGCGCAACGTGCTGGTGTGGACCGGCGAAGGGGCAAGGCAGGGACCGAAGAATCGAAGAATCGGGGAATCGGAGAAAAGGAAAACAAAAGACTCCGAACCCCGGACTGCGGACTCCGAACTGAGTTCGGCCGAACGGCGGCAGCTCACGGTCATGTTCTGTGACCTGGTGGGCTCCACCGCGCTCTCCGCGCAACTCGACCCCGAGGAGCTACGGGAGGTGGTGCGCGCCTATCAAGCGACCTGCACCGGCGTGATCCAGCGGTATGACGGGCATATTGCCCAGCACCTGGGCGATGGGCTGTTGGTCTACTTCGGCTACCCGATAGCCCATGAGGATGATGCACAGCGCGCCGTGCGGGCGGGGTTGGAGATTGTTGCGGCTCTCCAAGCTCCTCCCCTGCTCCCGCACGGGGGGAAGGAACGGCGGAGATTACAAGTGCGCCTTGGCATTCACACCGGGTTAGTTGTCATCGGCGAGATCGGCAGCAGTGATAAGCGCGAGATTCTGGCCTTGGGTGAGACACCCAACATCGCCGCCCGCATCCAGGGGCAAGCCGCCCCCGACGAAGTGGTGATCAGCGCAGTCACGCATCGCTTGGTCGAGGGCTTGTTTAAGTGTGAGGACCGGGGACAGCCAGAACTCAAAGGGGTATCAACTCCGCTGACCCTTTATCGCGTGGTCAAGACGGGGGACGCTCAGAGTCGGTTTCAGGTGGTGGTGCGCAAAGGGCTCACGCCCCTCGTCGGGCGCGAACATGAATACGGCCTCTTGCGCGAGCGCTGGGAGCGGGTGAAAGAGGGGGCAGGGCAAGTGGTGCTGCTCAGCGGGGAGCCGGGCATCGGGAAATCACGTCTGGTAGAAGCGCTCAAGGAAACTGTCGAGCATGAGGGTACAGGCTGCCTGGAATTGCGCTGTTCGCCCTATGCGCAGAACAGTGCGCTACAGCCAGTCATTGAACACCTGGAGCGCCTCTTGCAATTTCGTCCAGAAGATTCTCCTGAGAGCAAGCTCGAGAAACTCCAACAGACCCTCAGCCACTATCGCTTCCCGCAGGCGGACACGCTGCCGCTGTTCGCTGCCTTACTCTCGTTGCTCCCTCCCCCTACTGTTCTTCCACTGGCCTTCAGCCCGCAGAAGCAGAAAGAGAAGACTCACGAAGCACTCGTGGCTTGGCTGTGTGAGGCCGCGCCGCCCGCAGCGGTATGCTACGCTTGGGAAGACCTACATTGGGCCGATCCGTCAACTTTGGAATTGCTCACGCTCTTGCTGGCCCAAGTGCCCACGACACGGCTGTTGGTCGTGCTGACGTTTCGGCCCGAATTTACGCCGCCGTGGGGCACGCATTCTTATCTCAGCCAGCTCACCCTGAGCCGGCTGGGTCGGACCCAGGTGGAGATGATGGTGGAGAAAGTCACGGGCGGCAAAGCCCTGCCCGCCGAAGTGCTACAACAAATTGTGAACAAGACGGATGGAGTGCCACTGTTTGTCGAAGAGCTGACCAAGAGCGTCATGGAATCTGTAGGGGCGCTTCGCGAAGCGCCCCTACATGTGGGGATTCCTGCTACCTTGCAGGATGCGTTGATGGCGCGGCTCGACCGCTTGGCGACCGTACGGGACATCGCCCAGGTGGGAGCCACGCTCGGGCGAGAATTCACCTATGACTTACTCCAGGCTGTCTCCCCGCTGAACGAGGAAGCATTGCAACGGGGGCTACGGCAGTTAGTCGAGGCAGAGCTTGTCTATCAGAGTGGCGTCCCGCCCCAGGCGCGGTATCTCTTCAAGCATGCGCTCATTCAGGACACGGCCTATCAGTCTTTGCTCAAGAGTCGCCGTCAGCAGTTGCATCACCAGGTCGCACAGGTGTTAGAGGAACGGTTTGCAGAAGTCGAAGAGACGCAGCCTGAGCTTCTAGCCCATCACTACACCGAGGCAGGCCTGATAGAGCAAGCTATTCCCTATTGGCAGAAAGCAGGCGAGCGAGCCGCTCAGCGCTCAGCCTATGTGGAAGCGATCAGTCACCTCACCAAGGGGATAGAGCTACTCAAAACCCTACCGGAGACCCCCGAGCGTACCCAGCAAGAACTCGTGCTGCAACTCACCCTAGGTAGTGCGCTGCAAGGGGCTAAGGGCTTTGCAGCTCCGGAAGTAGAACAAGCCTATACCCGGGCGCAGGATCTCTGCAGGCAGGTGGGGGAGACGCCGCAACTCTACTCAGTGCTGGGGGGATTAACAGCATTTTACATGACGCGGGCAGAGTACAAGACGGCTCATAAACTGCTATCGCAACGCCTCACTCTCGCCCAGCATCTGCAAGATCCAGCTCTCCTCTTGCAGACCCACCAGGGGTTAGGAGGCTGCTTGTTCATGTGCGGAGAGTTCGTCGCAGCCCTAGAGCATTTTGACCAAGCGATTGCTCTCTACAACCCTAAGCAACACCGCACGCTGGCCTTCCGCAAGGTGTATAGCCAGAGCCTGGGGGCCTGGGCTCTATTGGCTCTTGGCTATCCGGACCAAGCCCAGAAGAGAAACCACGAAGCGCTCACCTCGGCCCGGGAGCTGCCTCTCCTCTTTGAGCGAGCTTATTCCTTGTTCCATACTGCTACATTTCATCTATATCGCCGGGAAGGGCCGGCAGCCCAAGAGCTGTCAGAGGAAGCAATTACCCTCGCGACTGACCTGGGGTTCTCGATGATCTTGGCATGGGCCACGGTAACTCGGGGGTGGGCGCTCGCTGAACAGGGAGAGGTGGAAAAGGGAATTGCCCAGATGCGCCAGGGTCTCGCTGCCCTCCGAGCTACGGGGGCAGAGCTGTCCCGGCCAGCTTGGCTTGGGCCGATGGCTGAAGCGTGTGGGAAAGTGGGACAAGTCAAAGAAGGGCTGACGCTGCTGGCCGAGGCATTGGAGGCGGTACACAAAACTGGAGAGGGTCTCTCTGAAGCGGAATTGTATCGGCTGAAGGGGAGTCTGACGCTGCGGTCCAAAGTCCAAGGGCAAAAGTCGCAAGTCTGCGACGAAGCGGAGGCGAGTTTTCAGCAGGCCATCGAGGTTGCCCGTCGCCAGAGCGCAAAATATTGGGAGCTCCGAGCCTCAACAAGCTTGGCTCGTCTGTG
This sequence comes from Binatia bacterium, assembly GCA_041487975.1. Taxonomy (GTDB): domain Bacteria; phylum Desulfobacterota; class Binatia; order Bin18; family Bin18; genus JACQEL01. The sequence goes on from JBGPOI010000575.1 coordinate 3,204, forward strand.
GCAGCGCCAGGGTAAGAAGAAAGAAGCTCACAGAATGTTGGCTGAGATCTATCACTGGTTCACCGAAGGCTTTGACACGCCGGATTTGCAAGAGGCGAAAACATTGTTGGAGGAGTTAACCTGAAGAGACAATCGTCATCCAGGAGCATATCGCTGCTTGTTTCTTTTTCCACACCTCAAAGGAGAATGGTGCGCATGGCAACTGCGTTAGTGGCAGACGAACGCTGGAAGTTCCGGGTGGCGCTGGCGCGCGCAAGAGAAG
>JBGPOI010000576.1:0-3460 GCA_041487975.1 Binatia bacterium
GGCAACATCCCCAAGTTAGAAATGGTAAAAGTGCCGCCAGACAAATCTTCCGAGGTCGGCTTGCCCGAGCGGGCGCGTTCGACCAGCGCATTCGCCTGAGCAGCAATATCTAAAACTGACAGGTTGTCACAGTCGTGCAACACCGGCACGATCAGACCATCATCGAGAGCCACAGCCAGACCGACGTTGATCTCCGCCTTAAACTCCCGCCCGTCCTCGGCGAAAGAAGCGTTCAAGCGTGGATGCCGCTGCAGGGCGATGGCCACCGCCTTGACGAGGAAGTGCGTATAGGTCACATCCACAGTGACTCGATCGCTGGCCTTTAGTGCGGCGCGCAGGCGTACGGCCTCGGACATATCGATCTCGCTAGTCACATAGAAATGTGGGATCTCGCGCATACTCTCAGCCATGCGTTTCGCGATGGTAGCTCGCATGCGGGAAAACGGTTCTTTCCTGCCGGTCTGGGCAGCCGCAGGAAGCGCTGCTGATTGCGGCGGCTGAGGCTGTGGCTGGGCTGGTGCAGCGACCAGACGCGCTTGGCTCGCGTACGCATCGAGGTCCTGTTTGACGATACGGCCCCCCGGACCACTGCCACGCACCTGACTGAGATTGATACCCTGCTCCTGGGCCATGCGTTTCACCAACGGAGAGGCAAGCATGCGCGTCTCGGCCGGTGCCGGCGCCGGGGGCTCACGCCGGGTGCGGGACTCACGCAGTTCACGCACCTTACGCTCTGGCGCTGTGACGGGTTGCCGACTCACGCCTTCGGCAGTTGGTCGTTCCTCATCGGTCGGCTTGGTTCTCGGCCGCTGTTCCTCCTCTGCTGCTGAAACCGCGGGCGCGGATACCTCAGGTTTCTTGGCCTCAGTTTTCTGTGGCTCAGGCGGGTTCACACTGGCAACACCATCTTCGCTCAGGATGGCGATCACAGCATTGACTGGAGCAGATTCGCCTTCCTGGACACGGATCTCGACTAATACGCCATCGTCGAGCGCTTCCATTTCCATGTCAGCCTTATCGGTCTCGACTTCAGCAATAATATCGCCCACCTCGATCTTGTCCCCGACCTTCTTGAGCCATCTAAGGATCTTTCCCTCCTCCATGGTGTCACTCAGACGGGGCATCTGTATCTCAATGGCCATGCAACGCCTCCTCTCTGTGGTCAGTATAGCGGTGTCGCAGGAGGGGGTGGAACCCCGTTAGAGCAAACGAAACGATCGGCGGTGGATCGGGCAAGGACCAAATTGGCGCAGTGCGGCACGATGGGCCGCCGTGCCGTAGCCCATGTGCCGGGCGAAGCCATACTCAGGGTAGAGTTTATCGAGTGCGACCATGAGACGGTCGCGATAGACCTTGGCAACAATCGAGGCAGCCGCGATGGAATACACATCGCGGTCGCCTTTGATGAAGGAGGTCTGCGCATAGGGCAAGTCCGACAGGGAGCGGCCGTCGATCAAGACATGCTCTGGTGTCACGGGCAGTTGTTCCACGGCGAGGCGCATCGCCTTGAGCCCAGCCTGGTAGATGTTGATCCGGTCGATCTCCTCGACCTCGACCACACCGATCCCCACACCAAGAGCAATCTGGCGGATCTCGGGCTCCAACCGTTCCTTGGCTTTGCCGGTGAGAGTCTTAGAATCTCTGACCCCGCGAGGAAGGACAGAGGCCCAATCATCAGTGGAACCGATAGGAGGAAGAACGACTGCCGCCGCTACTACTGGCCCTGCAAGCGGACCCATGCCCACCTCATCCACGCCGGCAACACATCTTAGTCCACGTTGCCAGAGTTCTTGTTCTACAATAAGATGCGGCAATACCAGGCGCGACGGCCGTCCCACCTTATTCCGCCGCTCGCATTTCGGCTTTGAGCTTGTTGATAGTTTCTTCAAGTTCGGCTGCTCGTGGTTTTGCCCCTATGGCTTGAAACAACCGTAGCGCCTCACGATGGTATGGTAATGCTGCATCCAGCTCTCCGCGCACCCGCTGGATGTTCCCGATGTCGTTCAGCGCCGCCGCTTGCCTCGCCACATCCCCCAGCTCGCGGGCCAGCCGTAGCGCTTCCTGCTGGGACGCCAGCGCCACGTCCAGCTCTCCGCGCACCCGCTGGATGTTCCCAATGTTGCCCAGCGCCGCCGCCTGCATCGCCACATCTCCCACCGCGCGGGCCAACCGCAGTGCCTCCTGCTGGGACGCCAGCGCCGCGTCCAGCTCTCCGCGCACCTGCTGGATGATCCCAATGTTGCCCAGCGCCGCCGCCTCTCGCCGCCAGTCATTTTCTTTGCGGGAGGCCGCCAAAGCCTCCTCGAATGCCTGCAGCGCTTCGTCAAACCGCGACCGTTGCGAGAGATTGAACCCCAGGTCAAAAGCGACCTGGCCGATCGCACCATAGTCATCCGGCCGCTGCCGGCGATAACGGTCGCGCAGATCACGCAGGTAAGCAATCTCTTCGTCTAGCGGAGACGGTGGCGGTGGAGCAAAAAGCGCTTTTCGTCGAGCGGTCTCGTCATGGAAGAAGCGAGTCTCCAGGCAAAACGCCCAAAAGTCCTTGGCGTCATAAGGGAGACGTTGGCGCGTCTTCTCATCCACCCAGAGGACCACAGACAGGTTGTTGTCTGGGATGAACTCACGGCGGATGTTCAGTGCGTTGACCACAGGGGCCGGCTGCTTATCGGGATATGAATCGTGTTGCGCCGCAATGGTCTCCGGCAACCCGATGACTGAGAAAATCGTTCGTTCAGGCGAGACCTCCTCTTGCCGCACCAGATACCTGAGAAAGAGCAGCACGTCGTAGCGCTCTGGGGTGATTTGAATCTCGCGCCATTCCGCCTCGGCATTCACACTCTCTTGCAAGGCTTTCAGCACGGCCTGGCGCACCGCTTCCGATTCTACTGCGAAGATGTATAACCCTCCCCGGCCCAAGCGCAGACGGATGGATAACGCCAGCCTGGGAATTTCCAGCCGGTCTTGCAGTTCAAGCGGAGAGTCTTCGTTCACGGCCGCTCCAGAAGCCTTCTCAAGACTGGATGTGGTTGCCGCCATTTCTCCTCGCCGTTGCGGTACTCCAATAGAGCCAACGTATGCAGCAACTCCAAGAAAGGAGACTGAGCATCTTCTACCCGACTATCAGGATACCAGTGGGGGTCTTGTGATACTTCCTGGAGAATCTTCACGTGATCGGCACGCAAGGAAAAGCCGTTGCGCATCTCAATAACCGCACGGTCCACATCGTCCCGGTTGACCTGCGACCTTGCGGCAATGAGGGCATTGCTGATACTCTTGGCCATCAGCGCCATGAACTCACGCATCACCCCACCACTCATGGAAATGGCTTCATCCAAAGCCTCAGGAGCAATCAAGTCCACAGCGAGCCGGTGGTAAGCGACCTGCTTGAGCAATTCCCGGTTGGCTGCGGCTTCCTGATCTATCTGACCGTGGACATTCACCAGACGAAGATTAGGAA
>JBGPOI010000577.1:0-3460 GCA_041487975.1 Binatia bacterium
CTCAAGCGTGAAGAACTCATAGCCACCAATTCAATGATCTTGCATGAATTCTACTTCGGCAACCTTGGCGGCGATGGCAAGGCCAGCGGGACGATTGTTGATCTGATTAAAGCCCAGTACGGCACCCTCGAAGCGTGGGAGCAGGACTTTCGGCTCACGGGCATGTCTCTCGGCGGTGGCTCGGGCTGGGTCATGCTGAACTACAACCCACGCGAGAACGCCGTGCACCATTACTGGGCGGCGGACCATACCCACAGCCTTGCTTGGGGCATGCCACTGCTAGTGATGGATGTGTACGAGCATGCCTACCACATGGACTATGGCGCAAATGCGCGCGGGTATGTCGACGCGTTTTTCCAGAACATCCAGTGGGACGAGGTGAATCGTCGAGCCGAGGACGCGCGTCCCCGTAGGTAAAATGGCCGCGGGGTCATATAAACCAGCGAATTGCTTATACACGGAGGAACGAACGATGACACATAGAACCTTTCTCGCGAAGGTTGGCAAGGGAGTGGTCGTAGCCGCCGGCATTGTCTCCCTCGGAGCGCTGCTGAGCGGCACCGATCTCACGGCCGAGCAGGGGGAAGAAACGATCTCCCTGCTTGCGAAACTCCCGCAGAGTAAGCTCTCTCTCGCCGATGGCATCAAGCAGGCCGAGAAGGAGGAAGGGGTTGCGATCTCAGCGAAGTTCGAGATGGAGGGAGACGAGTTAAACCTGAGCGTCTACACTGCCAAACCGGGCCGGAGCACGGATGCTGAACACAACACCCTCGTAGAATTGGCCGGTAACCCGACCAGCGACCAATGGAAGCCGAAGAAGGAAGTGTTTGAAGATAAGGCCCATATCGCCCGCGCGTCGATGCACTTGACCCTAATGCAACTCACGAAGCTGACGCTGGCAGACGCGGTCCAGAAGGCAGCCGCTCAGCAAGCAGGCACAGTGTATTCGGTGACTCCTGCGATCCGAGAGGGCAAGCCCGTCTTCGACGTGCTCGTCGCGACACCAGACCACCAGAGTGTCCCTCTGACCCTCAACCTCCGCACGGGCGAAGCGATCAAATAGGAGGATTCCATGAAATGGGTAACACGCCGGTCGATCCGGGTTAACCGTGTGGCCACGGCATGGTTGATCCGCCGCTTCATTGATCCACGGGCAATCTTCCTCTTTGTCGAACCGGACGAGGTTGCCGCAGTTCAGCGACGCGAGGGCGCCAAGGGATTTGACGCGCCAGGGGCGACCTACCCGCATAAGGACGAGCAAGGTCGCTGCTCGTTCGAAGCGCTGGTGGAGGAACATTGTCCCGCCGACGCCGTGCTCGGCAAGTTGGCCCGCATCGTCCGCGGGGCAGACTTTGCTGAAGAGACCGGGCTCACGCCGGAGTCGGCAGGAGTGCGCATGATCTCGCATGGCTTCCCATTGGTGGCGCGGGACGACCATGAGGTGGTAGAAAAGGCCGCATTTCTCTACGACGCCCTCTACGCAGCGCTCAAACGGCAGCGCGAAGGGAACACCTGAACGGGCGGAGGAAATATGCGGACAATTGCAATGACAATCATGGCACTACTTCTCACAAGTCCTGCGCTGGCTGAGACCCAACCTGCCTCTGGGACTCGTATCAATTTTGACACCTTTGAGACGGGCAAGACCCCTACAGGTTTCTCGACTGCCTTGACCGGTGGCGGCGGCCCGGTCTCCTGGATGATCCGGGAGGATTCCACGGCTCCTAGCGGAGGGCAGGTACTTGCCCAAACGAGTAGTGACACAACAGACTACCGTTTCCCTCTGTGCGTCTATGACAAGTTCACTGGCAAAGATGTCGAGGTCTCGGTCAAGTTCAAGGCGATCTCCGGGAAAGTGGACCAAGCGGCCGGACTCGTCGCGCGTCTTCAGGATAAAGACAACTATTATATCGTCCGGGCGAACGCCATCGAGGACAACGTCAGGCTCTACAAGGTTGTAGGAGGTAGCCGTAAGCAGTTCGCGGGGACAAAGACAAAGGTGTCATCCGGCGAATGGCACATCTTGAAGCTTGCAGTGAAGGGCAAGCACTTTCAGGTATTCTTCGACGACAAACTCCTGTTCGAGGCTGACGACGACACCTTCAAGGAAGCAGGCAAGGTGGGGCTGTGGACGAAGGCTGACAGCGTAACCTACTTTGACGATCTGAAGATCGAGAGTTACGACTCGCAATAGTCGTTGCGGAGGAAGGTGAGGTATGGAGCGGGATGAAAGCATTCCCCGAGTGCGAATCTGGGACCTGGTGCGATATTACCTCCGCCTCGGAGCGCTCGGTTTTGGCGGCCCTGTCGCACTCTGCGGGCAGATGGAAAAAGAACTGGTCGCAGAGCGAAAGTGGCTGACGAAAGATGAATTCCGCGACGGAATCGCCGTGTGCCAATCGTTGCCAGGGCCTCTCGCCATCCAGGTAGGGATCTACGTTTCTTATCTGCGGGGAGGGTTCTGGGGAGCATGGGCCGGCGGTTGGGCTTTCATCTTGCCCAACTTTATCATCGTGTCCACCCTGGGTGCTTTGTACGTCCATTTCGGCGGTCTCTCCCCGGTACGCGCCATTTTCTATGGCGTCAGTCCTGCCGTGATCGCTTTGATCCTTCATTCCTGCTACCGGCTGGCCAAGCTGGGTATGGAAGACCTCGTGCAGTGGGTCATCGCCGGAGCGTGTCTGGTTGTTACGGTAGCGCTCCAGGCCGAAGTGGCCCTTCTGTTCATCGTATCCGGGATAATCGGAATCCTCTATTACGGAACCCTGTTCCGGGCAGGACGTGTTCCGTCCTTACCCCTCTTGGCCGCTGTGCCGCTCGGAGCCGGGGCTGCTAGCAGCGTGTCGGGTTCAATCCTGAGCAAACTGCTGGTGTTCTTTCTGAAAGCAGGGTCGTTAACGTTTGGCAGCGGGCTGGTCATCGTTCCTTTCCTGGAAAAAGGGCTCGTCCAGCAGACCGGCTGGTTAGATGAGCGACAGTTCTTGATCGCCGTGGCCATGGGTATGCTCAGCCCTGGGCCGGTGGTCATCACGGCCACCTTTGTCGGCTATCTGGTGGCGGGCTTCTGGGGGTCCTTCGTTTCCACGGTGGGAATCTTCCTCCCATCCTTCTTGTTCGTCCTCATCGTGGCTCCTATCTTGATCCGTCATCGCGCCAACCGCAACGTGCAGGGCTTCGTCAAGGGCGCGTATGCGGCCGCCATCGGAACCATCTTGGGGGCATCCATCCTGCTGGGAAAGATCGCCATCGGTGACTGGCTCACGGCCCTGGTTGGGCTTCTGAGCCTCGTGGCGCTGACCCGCTGGAAAATCAGTAATCCTGTCCTGATTGCGGTGACCGCGGTCATCGGACTGATCGCCTTTCCCATCCTGCAACCGACATGGGTCTTCGTGAAGTAGGAAGGATCATACGATCGCTGCGTCCAAGACGGAACAGGCTGCCTAAGACCATGACGCTCGGA
>JBGPOI010000578.1:0-3452 GCA_041487975.1 Binatia bacterium
GGGAGGAAAAAGAATGGATGAGAGTCAGGGCCAAGGGCCGGCTTGGATCGTGTTTCTTGTATGGCTGTTGGTGCCATTGTTGATTTTCTTTCTGGTGATGACTTTTACTGGTTGACCCCAGACCCACGCACGAAGCTGAACGAGGAGGAACAATGGATCACTATAGAACGACAGGAACAAAATTAGCCGTGTTCTTTTTGGCTTTCCTGTTTTTGTCCCCGTGGCCGCTCCAGGCCGAGGACAAGCAGGGCGTGCTGGCCACGGTCGAAGGACACAACATCACCGAGGCCGACATCGCCGGCAACATCACCGCACAAATGGCGCAGATCAACAATCAGATTTACACGGCCAAGAAACACGCGCTCGACGCCCTCATCGCCGATCAGTTATTGGACCGAGAGGCAAAAAAGCGCGGACTCTCCCGCGAACAACTCTTGCAGCAAGAGGTCAACGCCAAGGTGACGCCGGTAAGCGATGCGGAGGTCGAGCAGTTCTATAACACCAACAAAGCCCGACTTGGCAACAAATCCTTGGAAGAAATGAAAGCCCCGATCGCCCAGCAACTGCAGGGGATGAGGCTCCAGCAACAACAGCAGGCCTTCGTCCGTGATTTACGCAAGGCGGCCGCGGTGAAGGTGCTGCTCAAACCGCCAGTGGTCAACATCGCCCTTGACGGCGCACCGGTGCGGGGCAAAGCCAATGCACCAGTGACAGTGGTGGAATTTTCCGACTTTCAGTGCCCATTCTGCGCTCGAGCCGAGGGTGAACTTGTCAAAGTTCGTGACGCGTACAAAGACCAAGTGAAGATTGTCTACAAAGACTTTCCTCTGCCCATCCACCCCAACGCCCCGAAGGCCGCTGTGGCCTCACGTTGTGCCCGTGAGCAGGAGAAGTATTGGGAGTATCATGACATCTTGTTCGCCAACAACAACGCCTTGGAAGTGCCGAATTTGAAGAAGTTTGCGGCAGACCTCAAACTCGACACGGCCAAGTTCGACGCGTGCCTGGACAGTGACAAGTACGCCCAGGCAATAGCGAAAGACGTCGAGGAGGGAAACCGTGCGGGCGTGAGCGGCACGCCGGCGTTTTTCATAAACGGCCACCTCCTCTCTGGGGCGCAACCCTTTACTGTTTTCCAAGAAGCAATCGAGGACGCACTGGCCTCGCAGTAGCGCAACGATAGAGACGCCCCACCGGGGCGTCTTTACTTTTCGGCTCACCTTTCTGTGGGAAAGAGCATCACCCCATGCCCCTCAAACTCGGCGTTGACGTTGGCGGTACCTTCACTGATCTCCTGCTTTTCGACGAAGCCACCGGTCGCCAGGTACGAGCCAAGACTCCTTCGACTCCAGCGGACCCCGCGGTCGGCGTACTGGCCGGTATCGACAAAGTCTGCCGCCTGGCCGGTGTCTCACCAGGGGCGATCACGCACATCATGCACGGCACGACCGTGGCAACCAACGCCGTGCTCGAAGGCAAAGGCGCCAAGGTCGGTCTGATTACCACTCAAGGGTTTAAGCAGATCCTCCACCTCGCTCGCTCCTGGACACCCGGGCCGCTGGCTGGGTGGATCATCATGGTCAAGCCGGATCCGCCGGCGGCACTCGAGCACACACGCGAGGCCAAAGAACGGATCGACACGCGCGGGAATATCGTCATCCCGCTCGACGAAGAGAGGTTGCGGCAGACCTTGCAAGACCTCGCCTCGCGCGGCATCGAAGCTCTCACCGTCTCCTTGATCAATTCCTACGCCAATCCGCTGCACGAGAAGCGCATTAAAGCGATTGCCCAGGAGATGTTTCCGACTCTGCCGGTCACGGCCTCGGCGGAAGTGCTACCGGAATTTCGCGAGTACGAGCGCACTCTCACCGCTGTAATGAATTCATACGTTCGGCCCAAGGTTGCCTCGTACATGCGCAACTTCGCCGCCCAACTTGCCGCGCATGGCCTCAACGCCGAGGTCAACATCCTGCGCTCCGACGCCGGACTCATGACCTTAGCGATGGCACAGGAACGGCCGGTGTATGGAGTGATGTCCGGTCCGGCTGGCGGTGTAGCCGGTGCGTTGTTCATTGCCACTAAAGCTGGGTTCCCGAACATTCTGACCCTGGACATGGGCGGCACCTCAACCGACGTGTCCCTGTGTCAGGACGGGACACAGACCATCACCCGTGAGACTACGCTCGGCTACTTCCCCATCAAAGTGCCGTCGGTGGACGTGCGCAGCATCGGCGCCGGCGGCGGCTCGATCGCGCACGTACCCGAGATCACCAACGCCTTGCGCGTGGGGCCGCAAAGCGCGGGCGCGGATCCGGGTCCGGCGTGCTACGGCAAAGGCGGGACTGAGGCAACCGTGACCGATGCCAATGTGGTCCTTGGTCATCTGCCGCCGCGACTGCTCGGCGGAGAGATGGCGCTCAATGAAGAAGCGGCGAAAGCCGCGGTGGAACGCATCGGTCGTCAGCTCGGTCTAGATGTGTACCGCGCCGCCCAGGGCATCATCGATATCGTCAATGAAAACATGCACGGCGCGCTGCGCCTGGTGTCGGTGCAGCGCGGCTATGATCCGCGCAACTTCGCCCTGGTAGCGTTCGGTGGCGCCGGACCGCTGCATGCCAACGCGGTGGCCAATTTGATTGGCTCGTTTCCGGTCATCGTCCCGCCAGCACCAGGCATCCTGTGTGCGACCGGCGACGTGTGCTGTGACTATCGCGAGGAGTTCGCTCGTACCGTCTTGCGTACCCTGGAGCAAATCTCGGTCGCCGAGGTCACCAAGATCTTTGAGAACCTTGGTGAAGAAGCCGCGGGCTGGCTGGAGCGCGAGGGCATCCCCCGCGACCAGCAACAGATCTTCTACAACGCCGACATGCGCTATTTCCGCCAGGGCTACGAGTTGCCGATCACCACAACGCTCGATGAGTTGCAGACTCAGGGCACAGTGGCGCTAGCAAATCGCTTCCACGCTCTGCATGAGCAGCTCTATCGTTTTCGGCTGGACGCCGTGTGCGAGATCGTCAACTTGCGAGCCGTGGCGCTGGGCAAGGGCGCTTCCCTGACCCTGCCCGAGGCGGAAATGGATGGCCCCTCTCCGTCGCAGGCGCTCAGCGACGAGCACAGGATTTATTTTGACGGCAAGTTCCTCTCCACGCCGATCTATGATCGCGCCAAGTTCCGGCCAGGGAACCGCATGCCCGGTCCGGCGATCGTCACGGAGATGGACTCGACCACGGTGATTTTGCCCCATTTCACCGGTGAGGTGGATCGGTACTTTAACATTCTGATTAGGCCAGGAACCTAAGCACCCGAAAGTCATTAATTAAGCGCTAAGAGTTTACCTCTGCCTGACGGAGACAAGCCATGAAAGCAAAGCTGACCCTGATCTACTGGAAATCAGATAAATTCTGGCTCGGGAAACTCCTTGAACACCCGGAAATCATGACACAGGGAGAAAC
>JBGPOI010000579.1:0-3451 GCA_041487975.1 Binatia bacterium
CACAAGATTGGCACACTTCCTATGGATTAGATGTAGGGGCAACCCCATGTGGTTGCCCGGGAGGTGGGCGGCCACGCGGGGCCGCCCCTACCAAAACAAACACAACGTAGAGTGTATAAATCTCCTGTGGTTCGATTTAGCCCGTGCTTTTAACAGGCTGGAAGCCTATTCTACCTGGACGCATTACCGATTTCGTTTATCAAAATTCATCAGGAGGGCAACCACAGAGGGTTGCCCCTATACGAATCATCACCCCCCAAACGCTTCCAGCACCGCCTTAACGCCTTTATCGTAATCCCCATCAAGCGCCGTCGGATAGAGCACCACGTAGGATGCGCCTGCCTTTTCGAACTCCTCCACTTTCTTGTGACACTCCTGAGCCGTGCCCATTGCTGCCATCTGTTCAGCCATCTGATCGGAGACTGCTGCTGCCGCTGCGTCCACGTCTCCTTTTGTCCAACCTGCGGTGATTCCTTCAGCTTCTTTCTGATACCCCTGTCGGACAAACAAGCGGTTATAGAACGGCATGCGACCATAGAACGCCAGGGTGCGCTTGACCGAGCGCAACGCCACCGCCCGATCTGAACAGACGCAACAGTGCATGATGAAAGCGATCGTCACATCCGACGGGGAGCGTCCAGCTTTTTGCGCGCCTTGGGCGATGCCGTCCACCACTTCTTTCAAGCCGTGCGGCGCGTAGTTCAGCGGCAAACTGCCATCGGCCAATTCGCCGGTCAGAACAATACTCTTAGGTGAAATGCCGGCAATATAAATGGGAATCTTGCGCTCGGCTTTCGGTATGCCTAGTCCCCGAGCCGCCATCTGCGCCAGCGCCGCGTATTCACCGCGAAACACGCTCGACACGGTCGAGACATATTCGCGCAGCGCCGTGAGCGGCTTGTCCATGGCGATGCCGTAGGCTCTGTTGGTGGGCACATGGCTGGTGCCCAAGCCCAGCAGCAGCCGTCCCGGCGCAACCTGATCGATGGCCAAGGCATGCAAAGCGGTAAGCAAGGGGTGACGGAGGTAGATATTGGTGATCCCCGTCCCCACCTGAATACGCGCGGTCTTACTGGCTAGGTGCTGGGCAAAGGCGAGGGAGTCAGTAAGAGATTCAGTGACGAGGAAATTTCGCAGCCCGCGCGCCTCCGCCATTTGCGCATACGTGACGAGCCGTTCGATCGTCCCAGGGGCCAGGTTACTGAGAATGAGCATACCGGGCGTTTGCATACGTTTCTCCTTTAAGTTCCCACGAGCTTGTGCCCTTCAAATCACAAGCGCGCCGATACTGCAAGACTTGCACAGCTTTTGCCTGAGACGATGTCATTCTGAACGGAACGGAGTGGAGTGAAGAATCTCTCTTCTTTCTCATACTATGAAAGATTCTTCGCTTCGCTCAGAATGACGAAGAGGCGATCGGCAGTAGTTGTTGATGCCAGGTCACGGGCATGGTAGCGTCGCCCTAACAAAAGGAGGGACCTATGGACGCCAAAGCTGGAGCCCGTGAACGTTTCGATACCATCCGCGACAGCATGATCGCGCTCAGCCACCGGATTCACGCCCACCCAGAACTCGGCTACGAAGAGGAAAAAGCGGCGGGTTGGCTCTCAGAAATCCTGGCCGATGCCGGATTCACGGTCGAGAAAGGGATCTGTGATCTGCCCACGGCTTTCATCGCACGGGCCGGCCAGGGTCCGCTGCATCTGGCGATCTGTGCCGAGTATGACTGTCTGCCCGGCATCGGTCATGCCTGCGGGCACAACATCATCGCCGCCGCAGCCGTGGGGGCGGGAATCGCCGCCGCGCGAGTCGCTGACGAGGTCGGGTTGACTATCAGTGTCATCGGTACTCCTGCGGAAGAAGTTGGCGATGCCGGCGGCAAGATCCTGCTGCTAGAGCGCGGCGCTTTCAAGGGCATGCACGCGGCGATGATGGTGCATCCGGCGCCCGCGGACGTCGTCGAGTTCCCTATCATCGCCGCCTCCATGTTCGAGGTCCGTTACACTGGCAAAGAGGCCCACGCTTCCGCTTTTCCCGAGCTGGGCATCAACGCCGCCGATGCGCTGACCATCGCCCAGACCGCCATCGGACTGCTACGGCAACACATCCGGCAGAGCGATCGCATCCACGGTATTATCACCAAGGGCGGGGACGCGCCGAACATCGTCCCGGCCCACACCGCGGCGAAATACATGGTCCGGGCCAAGACGCTGGGCGACCTCGACGAGATTCGTGCCAAGGTCCGCCGCTGCTTTGAAGCCGGGGCATTAGCCACAGGCGCGAAGTTAGAACTCCTCGGCGGCGAGAAGCCGTACGCCGAGATGCATCACGATCCAGATATCGCCGCCGCCTACCGGCGTAACGCCGAAGCGTTAGGTCGCGTCTCCCGTGTCGCGACAGTTTCATCCGATCGCGCGGCCGGCTCGACCGACATGGGTAATGTCTCGCTCGTGCTGCCCTCCATTCACCCGGCGATTGGTATTGACTCGCTGCCGGCGGTTAACCACCAACCGGAGTTCACCGCCCACTGTGTGACTGAAGCGGCAGACAAGGCAGTCATCGACGGCGCACTGGCCATGGCGTGGACAGCAATTGATTTAGCCACTGACGCCAAAGTGCGCGAGCGGTTGCTGGCGCGGAGTGCTTAAGAAAAAAAACTTGCTTGTCAGCAGCATATGCTTGTGGTACTGCGACCAATGATGGAGACCACACAGCAGATTGAGAGATTACTAAGCACAGCTCAGGATGACCACGACGTTCTGGCCGTCATCCTTTTCGGCAGTGCGGCACGCGGGGATCAGACCCCTGCGTCCGACGTAGACGTTTGCCTGGTCCTCCAGCCACGCACCTACCATCCTCTCGCTCTCTCGCGCAAGAAGTTAGCGTATCTGAAGCAAGGCGACCTCGACGTCCACATCTTCCAGCAGCTTCCTCTCTACATCAGAAGGAGGGTCCTGAAAGAAGGAAAAGTGTTGTTTGAGCGAGATACGGACGCTCTCTATAAGCTGGCCTTCCGCACGGCGCAGGCCTTTGAGGACTTTAAGTCTATCTACAATACTTACCTCGCGGAGGTAGCCCGTGCTGGACCGTGAACGCATCCTTACCAAGCTGGACGAGATCGATGGGTATGTGCGAGACCTGCGCACCATCGCTCCACAGGGGTTTGCCGAGTATCGGCAGATAGAAAAGAAAAGGCCTTGTGAGCGGCTCCTGCAGATTGCAGTGGAGTGCGTCATTGATATCTGCAATCTCTTCGTTGCGGGGCTTAGGAAAAGAAACGAGATTGATAGCCAGGGTAGGCCCCCGTGCCTGCTTTCAGGGGTAGGTTTTTTTGCCGGAGAGGATCTCCACTTCGTAAAAAGGGCATGGATGCCCGCCTTCGCGGGCATGACAGAAAAACGTCTGGCAGGCAGTGCCGTCATTCCCGCGCAAGCGGGAATCCAGGAAAACC
>JBGPOI010000580.1:0-3448 GCA_041487975.1 Binatia bacterium
GCGTCGCAGACTAACGGAATGTTCACCGCATTGGCGATGTAACGCACGTTCTCGACCATCTCGGCCATGGTCAGCAGGCCAACATCAGGGAACCCGCGCGCCGCCGCAGTCCCGAAGCCGGTCATATAGACGGCCTCGAAGCCGGCGGCCTGGGCGAGGCGGGCTTGAAAGGCGTCGAAGACAAAGGGAGCGACGACCATTTCCGGACCGTTCAACATCTGGCGTAAACGCTGGGTAGCTTGCGACATAATTTCCTCCTCGGCTTCGCCTCGTTGCACGAATAGCCTACTGCGGCCACAGGTCGGCAATCAGAAGAGAAACGTCTGCTTATCCCAATGACCGCAAAAACGAGAGCAGCGCGGTGATACACCCCTCCGGGTCATCGACATAGATCTCGTGCCCGTGGCCTTCGATCACCGCGATGCGCGCGCCGGGAATCGAGTCGCGGATCATCACTTGCTCGGTCAGGGGAGTGAGTGGACTACGAGCCGGAGCCAGTACCAGGGTTGGCACTTTGACCTGAGGTAAGAGCGGGGTGATGTCCACACTTGGCACCAGACGGCATAGGCCCTGCAATACATGGGTAGGCGTCTTGGCCCATTCCTTGAGAATCCAATCGACGTGAGCCGGATTGGTGCCAGCAAGGCCACCTCCCCGATCCATCAGTGCCTTGACCCATCCCCCCGGTCCCAGAACGCCGAGCGCGGTGTACCAATCCTCATACCCCACGGCAAAGAGTCGCTGAATTGGCGGGCGAATAGCGGTGGGTGAGGAGCAGAGTGTCATGCTCTTGAACCGCTCCGGCCAGCGCGTCGCGAAGGCAATACCAAGAATGCCGCCGACCGACTCGCCTACATAGTGCACCTGGTCCAGACCGAGCGCATCGAGAAACCCTTTCATATCGTTCAAGAGATCATCGACCGACCAGACGTAATTCGGCCCGGGGTCGGCGGACTGCCCATGCCCGCGCATATCGCGGCGCAGGACTCGGTAGTGTCCGGCCAACGGCGGTACCCAATGGTACCAAAAGCGCGAGCTGCGCCCGAAACCATGTTGAATCCACACGGTCTCGGCTGGTTTCCAG
The DNA here is from genome assembly GCA_041487975.1 of Binatia bacterium. Lineage (GTDB taxonomy): Bacteria > Desulfobacterota > Binatia > Bin18 > Bin18 > JACQEL01. The sequence goes on from JBGPOI010000580.1 coordinate 1,085, forward strand.
GGATTAGTGAAATCATCGACCTCGTAGTGCATCTCGTAGTTATTGGCCCTGACCTTAGGCATAGGTTTCCCCCTTTTATATCCGAGCTACGCCCTCACCCTGACCCTCTTTCCGAGGGAGAGGAGCCGGCTCGCCCTCTCCCCTTTCGCCCTTTCCCCTTTTACCCTTTTGTGCGTAGATCTTCAGCGACAAAGCGACCGGAGCGGAGTTCGGTGACTAAATCAGCCTCGGAGCGGATCGTACATTCAAAGCGGGTAGCAAAGCGGCCCACTTCAGAGCGCGCATGCACGTCGCCGCCGCCCGTGCCTTTCAGACCGTAAGTTTGGGCGATCGACGCCGACAGCGCATTAGCGGCGTCGGACTCGCCGCCGCTATAGATTTCAAAGGCATCGAACATGGCCAGCAGGTCTCCCATAGTGTCCTGCAGAGTGCCAGTAGATCGGACCTGAAAGTTGCCATCGCGCAGCGGATGGGATTTGATGAGCACCGCCCCGTGTTCATCCGCCACTTCACGTAGTCGGCGCAGGCTCCACAGTCCTGACATCGGCGCGGGGAGGCCGTATACCAAGACGTGCCCCTGGGTAGTGGAAACCTCCATGGCACGCAGGACACAGAAATCGTAGGTTGCGGCCGCACGAGCAATTTCCGCGGCGGACCACATCTTGTCGTGCTCGGAGACGCAGATGCCGTCGAGCCCGGCAGCGCGGCTCTGGAGGATCAGCTCGGCCAGGGTGAGACTACTGCACGAGGAAAGCTGTGAGGTGTGCGTGTGAAGGTCGATGAGCATGCCGATCACCACTCCGTGCGCGCCGGCGGTAACATCCCTGCCGCATGCGGAGTATTAAAGAATTTCTCGTCCGCCGCAGAGTCTTTCTCCATATACCGACGCAACAAGTCGGCGGCGCGTTGCAGCAGCTCGTGCTTACCGTTAAACACCTTCTCACATACCCAGTCTCCACGGATCCAACAGTCAAACGAGGCTTCGTCGATAAAATTGAACTCTAGCACTCGTTCATTGGCAGGAGTGCCGGTAATAATAGCTCGCAGAGACAAACCGGAATCGACCAAAACCCCGCGCGCCTCCGCTGGCAGAGGAAGCGCGCGCTTCACCCTTTCGATCTCTTTCGCCGAGCAGCGTTCTTCTAACAACGGCAGATAGGCCCACTCCCCGGGCGCCGGATTGCCTTGCGCAAGGAGCTTCAGGTTGAGATCAGTCAGGTTTTCGCACGCCTGTTCCTGGTCGTAGCCCTCGACGCTGCGAAAGAACACCGCGCCGGCCGGGGCCTGGCGGTCCTCAGGTTTGACTCGCTCGCGGCTTTTGCCCTGATCGACCCACCAGCGGTTATCACTAGCGGGAGCCTTCTTCTCTCCAGGCGTCAAATCTTTTCCACGATCCGTGCGCATGTCTTGTTTCCTCATAGCATCCCTAACGTTGGGGCAGGAAATACGAAACACCCGCCATGAAAATGTCCGAGTTCAGAGCAGCGTTGTCGCTGTAGAGACCGGCGTTGGAGACGTGGCGGAAACGCCAGCCAACGCTGAGCGCCACGTTGTCATTCACGAAGTACGTGACACCAGTGCCGAACGTCTCCATGAAACTGAAATGTCCACCGAGATGGTAGCCTCGCAGATCGGTATAGAGCATACCGAGTCCACCTTCGAGATAAGGATAGAAACCGTAGCCGAGGTCAAAATAGTACGTGAGCAGCGGCAGCACGCCGCCTAATTCGAGCGAGCCGCTTCTTTTATCCGGATTGGTCACTGAGGTGATGACTGAAGCGAAAGGCTCGATGCCGATCTCAAAAGCGCCTCGCGGGATTAGCCATTTTTGTCCCTTGAACAGGGTGTAGCCGATACGCACGTTTACCGGCACCATATCAACATTTCTCACCCCGATACTATATCCTGAGCGCAGTCCCAGCTCCCACGATCCCGGTTGCGGTAACAGGTCAGCAGCACGCAGGGGCGTTGCCGCACCGAGCACAACGACCATGGTCATCCAGCTCAGGACCTGCCAGCTTCGTTTCCTCATGAAATTCCCCTCCTCTCTGGCTACATCGCAGCAGTTGGCAACCGCTCCCCTATCCCACTCGCCACGGTTTGGCAAGCGCAGCTAGACATCGGTGCTCAGCGTCGCCTCGATAAAGTCCCTCTTCTTCTCATCCCAGACGTACGCCCGTATCACTCGCACCTCGCGCTGGTAGATCGAGATCACCAGATAGGCGGCATCAGGGTAAGAAGGCTCATCACCAAACAGCGCCCGCGCCCGGTCTTCAGCCGAGAAGTAGGCATCGTGATTGGGGTGAGAGTGATAAAAGGCTTTAAGAGTCGCCTTCCCGCTGTCCGCTTCTCGGATGACCGCCA
>JBGPOI010000581.1:0-3448 GCA_041487975.1 Binatia bacterium
CAGCCACCCACCGTGAGAACCACCCGCGGTCCCCAACGGTCGGTCAGGCGACCGGTCACCACCCCCAAGGCGCTATAGACAAACACATAGAGTGAGTAGGGCACGGAGAGGCTGGCGCGGTCCCACCCGGTGTCAGCCGAGATGGCCGGCATGAACACACCGAAAGTGAACTGAATGCCGTAGGCTACGCAGAGAATAGCGAACGCGCAGCCGACGATGATCCAGCCATAGAAGAGCCCTCCCTGCACCTCGACTGTAACGGGGAGCGAATCCATCTCTTCCCTTTTATTAGCTGCCGGCCATTGATTGCTGGCCACTGTTTTACAGTCCCAACGCCTTGGCGATGTTCACCCGCTGAATCTCATCGGTGCCGCCGGCGCTGTGTTTACTCGGGTCCGTCATGGCGCAAACGACAATCAGCTCAGCGTACGGCGCGTTGGTGATGTAGGCCTTGGTACCGTTGATCACCCACTCATCGCCTTGACGTTCAGCCCGCGTTTCCATGCCCAGCACATCCGAACCGCCACGGTACTCGGTGATGGCGTAGGCCGCGGTCCACTCGCCGCGTATCATTGGTAGCAGATATTTCTGCTGCTGCTCCTCGGTGAGGAACATGAGCATTCGGTTCGGTCCTTCGGTCCACGAGAGCATCCATTGTGTCACGCCGATGCCGTGCTGGTAAACCGCTTCATGGACGAAGAACATATCGGTGAGGCTGAACCCGCCGCCGCCGACTTTTTGCGGCATATGCAGAGCATAGAGACCGCGCTCCGCCGACTTTTTGCGGATGGTACGCTGCGTGGCCAGCACCTCTGGTGCCAACCGCCCGTCTTCGCCGTGTCGTAGTCGTCGAGTCGCATCACTTTCTGTTTGAGAGCTGCGGCGCTACAGCCGCCGATGCGCGAGGCACGGCAATTCCTTCCTCACTTTTTCCAGATAGTCACGGTCGATCTCCGCGGTGATGAAACACTCTTTGTCCGCCGCGCGAGCGATGACTTTACCCCAGGGGTCGATGATCATCGAGTTACCGTAGTCGGCAAAGCCGTGGACGTTTTTGCCGATTTGATTAGGCGCGATGATGTACGCTTGGTTTTCAATCGCCCGCGCCCGCAGGAGCGGCTCCCAGTGGGCCGCGCCAGTGGGAAAGGTGAAGGCCGAGGGGACGAAGATCACTTCCGCGCCCTTGTCGGCCAGCCCACGGTACAATTCGGGAAAGCGCAGGTCATAACAAACTGAGAGGCCGAAGACGCCAAGCGGAGTCTCGCACGCAACGATCGCCTGACCGGGCTTCTTCGTGTCAGACTCTTTGACGCGCACCTGGCCCGGGATGTCCACATCAAACAGATGGATCTTGCGATAGTGGGCCAAGGTCTCACCCTCGGGACTGAGGAACAGGCTGGTGTTGTAAGAGCGGGGTTCATCGGTCTTTTCCAGGAACGAGCCGGCCAGAAGATAGAGGTGATGACGACGAGCCAGTGCACCCAGTCGTGCTGAAGTAGGGCCGGGGACCGATTCGACCTGAGCCGGTTCTTCGGCCCGAGGGCCGCGCCAAGAGAAGACTTCGGGCAACACGACGAGCGCAGCCCCACGTTCCGCAGCCAGGCGCACGAAGGTCTCGGCCTTGGCCAGGTTTTCTTCTTTCGAGGATGAAGCAGTCATCTGCACGGCAGCAGCCAGGTAGGATTGCATGGGGATTCCTCCTGAGGCGAACACTAACGGAGCCCTAGGGGAGGGTCAAGGCGAGAATGAGACTTGCGACCTGCGACTTGGCGGAAGGGGGAGGACCAGCCTCTAGCCTCCAGCCTGCTACTTGGATAGCGAATCAGCCAACGCGCGCAGCAGTTGCGCGCCGTCGCCTCGCCAGGCACTGCCATGCATGCAGGCCAGGGTGGTGGGCTGTGTGGTGGCAAGACGTTCGAGCATGGCGCGGGCGTTCTTGGCGTGAGAGAAGTAATCCAACTGCATCCGGAACGCTTCGCTGGGGCCGAGGATGTCCGACTCGGTGAGCGGCGGGAGGTCAGCGCCACCTTGGGTCAAGAGGTCACCGCACAGGAACGTGCGGGTGTGCGTTTCCATGAGGAAGCCACACTCCCAGGCGTGTGGCAGATGCGGCGTGTCGAACCACTGCACGGAGCGTGTGCCGAGCGAGAGCGTCTCGCCGTCCGCCAGGATGCGCGGCGGCCGATCGGCGACATCCTCGACCGAAGTCAGCGCCGCAATCTGACCGCAGACCGGCACGGCTTGGGGCGCTACGGCAAGCCACTGGTTAAGGGCGCCGCACTCGTCGGCCTCGAAATGGGAGAACGAAACGTAGCGCAGGCGCTCGACCGGCATCACGCGCGCAACCGCCTGCGAAACGGCAGGGAACGATCTGCGCAGACCGGTGTGGAAGAGCAGCGGTTCGTCGTCAACAATGAGGTACTGGTTGAACGAGAATCCGCTCGGCGGCGCCACGCTCGGCGGAAGCGGCGTGCTGATGCGATAGATGCCGTTGGCGATCTCGTGGACGGTCGTGCCTGATTGCGTGGTAGTCATGTGTAGCCCCCTGTCATTCTCGTCCTTTGGCCACAATAACCGCAAATGCTTCCTGCGTCAGTGGCATGACCGAGAGCCGCCCCTGTTTAATCAGCGCGATGTTCTGCAGGCGTTTGTCTTTCTTCACGTTACGCAAAGACACGGGCGTTTTCAGTGTCTCGGCCGGCTCGAGGTCAACCGCCACCCAGCGGGGATCGTCCGTGGTAGGATCGGGATAGGCTTCCTTGACCACCCGGGCGATCCCGACGACCGCCAGCCCTTCGTTGCTGTGATAGAATAATACTGTATCGCCTTTTTTCATCGTCTGCAGGTTATTCCGCGCCTGATAGTTCCTGACGCCGTCCCAATACGTTCGGCCGTCTTTCAGTAACTGCTCCCATGAGTATTTGTCCGGTTCGGATTTGACCAACCAGTAGCTCATACCTTGTCCTTCTGCCTTTTGATTTTTGCTTTCTCTCGTCGCTTGCCCCTTTGCCTTTCACGGCGCGGGTCTTTATAACAGAGCCCACATACAAAGGAGGGTCATAGTATGCCGCAAGCAAGCCGTCCAGAGTATCGCATTAAAGTGGAGAAAAACGTTCCGGCCAAGATGCGCGATGGGGTGACGCTCTACGCTGATGTTTACCGCCCCGATGCCGAAGGGCGCTTTCCCGTGATTTTGCTGCGCCTGCCATATGGAAAGGAAATGGCTGGCGATTTCGGCGATCATGAATTCTTTCCAGCCCGGGGCTATGTGGTCATCATTCAGGACGGGCGCGGGCGGTTCGCATCAGAAGGCGAGTACTATGCGCTGATCAACGAGCCGCAGGACGGCTACGACACCGTCGAATGGGCGGCTTCGTTGCCGTACTCGAACGGCCAGGTCGGCACCCAGGGGCAGTCCTATCTCGGCGCGACCCAATACCTGCTGGCG
>JBGPOI010000582.1:0-3446 GCA_041487975.1 Binatia bacterium
CCGCTTGTTCTACCCATTTGCGGCCGATCTTCTTGTCCGCGATTTCTTCATTTCCTGTGCCATCCTTTCGCCATCGCCTGATTTGTCTCATAGCGTTATCCATATGCATATGCGTCCTTCAGATCTGCGCCAGATATCCGGTTTGTTCGTATCGAGTCAGGAAAGTAGACCCGGTTCTGAGCAAGAGAGCAGAGACGCTTATAGGCATCTCGGGGATCTGCCGCGGCGGAGAAATCCACCAAGTGCTTCAGCTTTTTTGGCACGTAATGTTGTACGCCTTCCCAATCCACCAGAATGTCTGTGTATCGAGGGGAGGAGTCGTTTGATCTCTTCAGAAATGAAAGGGTCAACTCCCTTCTACTTGAGTAAAGATCCAAGCTACAGTGGGGCAGCACACCAATCCTCCCGTCTCTAAGAGCCCGAGTATACGAGTCCAGATCACTAGCCACTCAGGATGTTCCTGCCAGAGTTCACTCGCTTTTCTGCTGAGTTCGAGGACACTTTGCTCTTCTTCGGCCCGAGCAGAGGGATCGTTAAGCGAATACTGATAGTGAAGCAGCCGCTCGAATGCCTCACGGATCAGATTCATCACGTTAGGAAGACGATCAAGTTTTTCTGAACCTGTTCTGTAAACAGCCCGGTCTCGACCTCGATAAAATCTTCCCAGCTTCTGCTCCATAACGAGCTGATATTTCAAAAGAAACCGCTGGATAGCGGCATCCCGACTGGTGTCTTCTAGGGGGATTCCTCTACGACACTTGATGTCCTCAAGGGATATTGGAGGGAATAGGGGAGCAGATGTGAACACTCGAGCCGGTGGCCAGGATGCATTGCCCATTTTTTCTTCTGCCAGAACTTTGATGTCCGTCGTTGCACAATACCAGAGTGAAAGCGAGAGAAACAGAGAAAAAGGAAGGAAAACAATGAGACAAAAGAAAGTGCTCACTGTCCCCGAGGCTGCTCAGGAACTTGGCATCACTGAGCGCGCGGCTTGGCAGCGGGTGTACCGCAAGCAGATCCCATTCCGCCGGTGGGGACGAAAAGTTGTCGTGATCGCGGATGAATTAGACAATTTTCTCAAAGGCCTCCCTGGCGCGCAGCCGAGGAGGCAGCGGCGAAGGCAGAGGAGGCGGCCCGGTGAACGCCTCAGACCCCACACTTTTTCTCCGCCTCCTCTACGGCGATGAGGCTCCCGGTCATCTCGTGTTGTGGACCCGCCAGGATAAACAAGCTTACTGGCTTCCTGCCAATCGTTTGTATGTAGCCGGCTCGTTGGCCGAACAACTGGCGCCTGCACATGATGTTTACTTCGGCGTGGTGTTGCAGGACAAGGAGGCAGCCTTTGCCAGGTGGCGCAAAGACAACTCGCACGTGCCAGGAGAGCCGACCACTCGCGGTTACAGTGAGACTGCGCTCGCCCTGGCCGGCTTGTGGCTCGACATTGATGTACAAGGTCCGGCCCATAAGGCTGCGAATCTCCCACCGACCAAAGCTGCGGCTTTGGGCTTGATACGAGAGTTTCCCCTTGCTCCTACAGTCGTAGTAGACAGCGGGCATGGATTGCAGCCCTGGTGGCTGTTCCGCGAGCTGTGGGTGTTCGAGAACGAGAAAGAGCGGCAACAGGCGCAAATACTAGCACTGTCGATTTCTTAAGCACTGTCGAGACGACGCAGCGACCCTTCCCGAGCCCGAATGGTGGGCGATAGTTAGCAACCTTGCCCGACTGGACGGGGGGCAGGAAGTGATCCACGCTTTATCCTTGCCTTATCCGAGATACACAAAGAGTGAGACTAACGCCAAGATCCAGCACGCCCTCGAGGGTCCCGGCCCGCATACGTGCGCTCATATCCAGCAGCAACTCGGGTTCGCGGGGTGCCCTCCTGGTGGATGTGGGGTGAGGGCCCCAGCGGCGCTGGGAGTATCGAAGCCAGCAGCACGGAAAGCGAGGAGGCGGGAACGATTCGCGGCCACAGTTGAGCAGGCCAAACAACGACGTGCGTCGGCTATCGCCTTGGCGCAGATGTTACTCGCAAAACGCAACCAGTAGGCAGTGGAGAGAGGCGAGCGTGATCACAACGAATTCTGACAAAAATGGGACAACTCCTCATAAGGAACTAGCTTCTCATGACCGTCTCCTTTCCGAACTGGAAGCACTCCCTGAGGACTTGTCTCCGCCTGACAAACTGATTCGTTACCAGATCCTGCGGCCAGAGCTGGCGGACTTATACGAAGCCAATCCCGTCGCCTTCGATCTCATAGCAAAGGAAGTCGCGAGTAAACTCGGCGTGAAGAGACAAACGGTTCAGCAGGACAGTCAGGCTATGATCCCCCCTGCAGAGGAGCCGGCACTCGCCGGTCAGCTCGAAAAGAATTGTTCGCAAGCGTCGAACTCATGGCAGAGCGGAACACCCCGTGGGAGGGGACTGCGAGTGGTACGTGGACCGCGGGAGCTACACCTTCGAGCCACAGTGCGCTGCTCTGACAAAACTGGAGGAGTCACCGGAGGATTTCACGACCAGTGTGTCGGAGGTCAAACGGTTGATGGAACTGTCGTAACCGCCGCAGCCTAATGGAAGGGCCAGACGATCGGTCTGGCCCTTTTCTTTTGTGCAGGAGGTCACAGTGAAACGAGTAGAACACCACACGCAACAGGCAAGAGATAACCCACAGACAGGAGAGATCACCAGGCACGAGAAGTTCTCCCTTGGCCGGATCGTCGCGACTCCCGGAGCCCTAGAGGCATTGCAACGAGCCGGGCAAAGTCCCTGGGACTTCCTGGCCCGGCACACCCGCGGTGACTGGGGAGAGGTATGTGAGGAAGACCGACAGGAGAACGAGCTGGCACTGCGGCAGGGCTTTCGGTTGCTGTCGGTCTATACGACGCAGGCCGGAGAGAAGCTGTGGCTGATCACGGAGGCGGATAGAAGCGCGACCACCGTGCTTTTGCCGGCTGACTATTAGAGCAAGATCCGCGCTCATCACGCCGTCTACAGTCAGACGGAATCCGACAGAACTACCCAGGCAGCAGAGGGAGTAGCCGTACGGCTCACTCCCTCTTTTTTTGCCTCAAACCAGGAGATGTTTGTGTACACCCCGAAAATTCGTGAGGACCTGATTCCCCGGCTCTACCGTGCCGCCAAGGTCCGCAAAGTGCCTCTGACCAAGTTGGTCACTGCGCTCGTAGAGACCGCCTTAGCGCAAGTCGAGCACGAGCTTGGTGACCTCAACCACCCGCTGATTGCTGACGACCAGCCGAGACAACGCAGGAAACAGGGTTGATTTCACCGTGAACCAATGGAGGGAAGACCTATGCCACTTACCGAACTGAAACGCCGACGCTGGACCGGGATCAACCGCCATGCCGTGCGCGAGTACCGGTCCGAGGACGGACGAGCTTTTATCCTCGATCGTACCCTGGATGGAGTGCCGCCCTTTTTTCATCTCAC
>JBGPOI010000583.1:0-3437 GCA_041487975.1 Binatia bacterium
CCGCCGATTAGCTCCTGCGCCTTCGAGACGCAGGCCCTCCACGTCGGTCTTCCCGGCCGCCGCGCTCTCTTTGACTTCGCTGACCTTAATTTTGAGGCGCAGATTGTTGACACTGTCAGCGTTGCTCAGGGCCTGGTCAAGACCGATTCTGCCTTCATCGTAGAGTTCGAAGAGCGCCGTGTCGAACGTCTGGCACCCTTCGTGGGAGCCTTGTTCCATCGCGTCTTTGATCGTATCGACCTCCCCTCTCTTGATGAGTTCCCTGATGCGCGGGGTGTCCATCAGGATTTCCAGCGCCGCCAGGCGAAGGCTGTCGGTTCCCATGACTAGGCGTTGCGAGATAACTGCGCGCAAATTGAGCGACAACTGCAGAAAGATTTGTGCGTGCCGGGTCTCGGGAAAGAAATTGATGATGCGCTCGAATGCCTGGTTGGCATTGGTCGAGTGCAAGGTGGCGAGGCAGAGGTGGCCGGTGTCGGCAAAGGTAATGGCTGCCTCCATGGTTTCACTGTCGCGGATCTCGCCGATCAGGATCACGTCCGGCGCTTGTCGCATGGCGTTCTTGAGGGCCTCTTGAAACGAGTGGGTATCGAAGCCTACTTCCCGCTGGTTGACGATCGACTGCTTGTGTCGGTGCACGAACTCGATCGGGTCTTCGACACTGATAATGTGACCGAGCGTGTTGCTGTTACGATAGTCGATCATGGCTGCCAGCGAGGTGGATTTGCCTGAGCCGGTCGCGCCGACGACCAAGACCAGTCCGCGTTTGGTCATGGCAATGTCTTTGAGAATCGAGGGCAGTCCCAACTCATCTATGGTGGCGATCTCAACGTTGATCTTACGAACAACCAGCCCTACCGAACCGCGTTGGCGGAAGACGTTGACGCGGAAGCGGCTCAGTCCGCTGTAGGAGAGCGCCAGGTTCATTTCCAGGGATTCAGTGAACTCGCGCCATTGTCGCTCGTTCATGATGGACTGGGCCAGAGTTTCCAGATCCGCTGGCGTGAAGACAGGTTCCCCGATCGGTTGGACAACGCCTTGGATGCGATACATCGGTGGGCTATGCGTGGTGAAGTAGATATCAGAAGCGTTGTACGTCACCATGGTTTCGAGAAAACTGCGGAAGTCCACCGGCGCACCTCCTGCGGAAGTGAAAAGTTAAAAAATTAAGGGTGAAAAATGGAAACTTCTTCCCTTTTCACTGTTTACCCTTCACTTACGAGAATCTTCCCACCGCCACCTTGCCGGGAGGAGCAACCTGGGCAAACAGGTTCGGAGTCATACTCTTCATCTGGGCTTCTTCGCGGGTAATCATACCCCGATTTGCCAAGTCGATAAGTGCCATGTCCATGGTTTGCATGCCGTCCTTCTGGCCGACCTGTATGGCCGAGGGAATCTGGTGTACTTTCCCCTCGCGAATCAGGTTACGCACGGCCGGCGTGCCCACCAGGATCTCCAAGGCGGCGATCCGACCTCCGGTTTTTCTCTTACACAATGTCTGGGTCATGACCGCCTCGATCGAGTCCGCGAACTGCGTACGGATTTGCGCCTGCTGACCTGCGGGAAACACGTCGATCACGCGATCCACGGTCGCAGGCGCGCTTGGCGAGTGTAGGGTAGCGAAGACCAAGTGCCCGGTCTCGGCTGCGGTGATAGCGAGTTGGATGGTTTCCAGGTCGCGCATTTCACCAACCAGAATCACGTCCGGGTCTTCACGCAAGACTGCGCGCAGGGCATTGGCGAACGAGTGGGTATGTTGTCCCAACTCGCGCTGGTTCACCAGACATTTTTTCGAGCGATGGGTAAATTCGATGGGGTCCTCGATCGTGATGATGTGTCCCTCGAACGTATTGTTGATGTGGTCCACCATCGCCGCTAGGGTCGTCGATTTCCCTGAACCGGTCGGACCGGTGACCAGGATCAGACCTTTTTCTCGATCGCACAGTTTCTTCGCAATCGGCGGCAGCCCAAGTTGCTCGATCGAGAGAATCTTCGTGGGAATAGTACGGAACACCGCCGCCTCGCCGCGCTGCTGCATGAACACGTTGACGCGAAAGCGGCCGATATCGCCCATGTCAAAAGAGAAGTCCAGTTCCAAGTGCTCCTCGAACGACCGGCGTTGGCCATCGTTCATAATGTCGTATACCATGGAGTGCACTTCGTCGTTCGACAGGAGCGGGTGATCGAGCTTTTTCATGTCCCCATGAATGCGAATCAGCGGCGGCTCCCCGCTGCTAAGGTGAACGTCAGAAGCCCCAGATTGCATGGCGAAGGTGAGCAGTGCGGTAACATCCATAGATATCCCCTCTCTAGTTCTTGAAGAAAAGATCGGTGTTTCCTCACGAAAGTTTACCGCCGTGAGCAGCAATCAGCAATCGGCAAATAAGAAAAGACAACAGTAAGGTACAGACTCATGCCAAAGTCTTGACAAAGACACCGCGAGGGCCGTATGGATGGCAGGCTCATCACAGGACCACCAGTGCCAAGTTTCACCAACCGTATCAGAATCCTCCGGGGAGCAGTACTGGTGCTTCTGGCTGTGAGCAGCACGGCCTGGGCGCAACCCTCTCTCAGCCTTGACTCGACCAGCGGCAGTCCTGGCCAAACTGTCACCAGCACCCTCACGGTGCAGAACAACGGCCCGGCGGTTGCCCTCCAGTGTGAGGTTCAATTCGATGCCGCCAAACTGAGCCCGGGGAGTGTCACTGCTGGTGCTGACCTGGCTCCCCAGGTGTTCAACGCCTTCTCCCCCACCGCTGGTGTGCTGCGAGTCGTGGTCACGCCCGTCTTTGGGCCGACCTTGCCCGGCATTCATAATGGCATTCTGCTCAACCTGCCGTTTGCCATTGCCGCCAATGCCGCAGGCGGTGCTACCGCGTTAGCCCTGGCCAATGTGCTCCTCTCGAACGCCACCGCGGGCAGTGTGACCCCTGGGGCCCTCACCAACGGCACCCTCACCATCCAGAGTCTGGCGAGCACAGCCTTGGCCGCAGCTGTGCTGCCCATCAGCCGGTCGGTGAAAATCAATGTTCCGGCTACCGCCTTTGTGACGATTCTCAACACCGGGGCGACTCCTGCGACCAACGTCTCCATTGCGGTGAAAGACCAAATGCTGCCAGTCGCGTTTACCTCTCAGACCATCAATGCTAGCAACCAGGTGACCGGCTCCCCCAATACCCCGGTGACGATTCCTCCCGGCAGCGGGCAATCTTTTATCATCACTTTGCAGTCCCCCGTGGTCATCAACCCCACGGAAGCGGAGTTCGTGTTTGCTGGCAATAACACCCTCCCGGTAGGGACCATCCCGGGGGTGAATACCTTACAGTTCTCCGTCTCCCCGCCTCCAGCGGCGGACGTCGTGGCCTTGGCCGCCACGCTTGCCAATGACGGCATCGTCAACATTCCCGGCGCGACGGGCACCGGGGTGTTTTCCGTGA
>JBGPOI010000584.1:0-3411 GCA_041487975.1 Binatia bacterium
CACTCCTAGTTCGTCCGCGACAATCTGAGCGATAGCCGTTTCGTTGCCCGAGCCTGGCGAGGTCACGCCGGTCAGAACAGTGACCTGCCCGGTAGGGCTCACGCGGACGGTGGCGGTATCGTAGCCGGAGAACAAGGAATCTGGGATACAGCCTCCTTCCGGGGTCAACTCAAAGCTGACGCCAATACCGAGGTATTTGCCCTGGCCCCTGAGATTCTGCTGTTCCTCGGCAAAGCTCTCATAGCCTGCTTTGCTGAGGGCGGTCTGCAGCGCTTCGGCATAGTTGCCGCTATCCAGGGTAGCTCCGGAGATTTGAGTATAGGGAAACTCCTCGGGCGAAACAAAATTTTTGCCGCGGACTTCTGCTCGGTCCATTCCCAGATGAGCCGCGACCCGGTCCATCCAATTCCTCGTATTCCACCTGAAGGAGGTCGAGTGCCTCCGCGGCGGCATATTTATCGTCAGCAACGAGCGCTGCCACCGGCTCGCCCACATACCGTACGCAGTCGAGGGCCAGACAGTACACCTCGGTGCCCTTGCCGCCAAACGCGCGGGGATCGATAGCGTGCGGTATGGGATCAGTAAGCTTTTTGCTGTCCTCGCCAGTGACCACTCTCCGCACCTTCGGATGGTTGACCGCCTCTCGCACGTCGATGCTGACGATGCGGGCGTGAGCATCGGGGCTGCGGACGACAGCCATATAGCCCATCTCAGGCAGACTCACATCGGCGGTATACTGACCCCGCCCGGCCACCAGTTGGGCGTCGAGCAAGCCGGGAACAGAACTACCTACGTACGGCACTGTGGCTGCTCCTTTCGCGCGTCAGCGTTGCTGTGGCGGTAGGTTGTTACTGGAGTCCCGCCGCGGCCAGGCCGGCTTGCGCGCATTCGACATCTTGGTCCGGAGTGCCTCCACTCGCGCCCACTGCGCCGACGATCTCGCCGCCTTGCCGGATCGGCAATCCTCCTCCGCCGGCGATCAAGGGAACAGGGCCGATATTGACAATGCTGGCGAAAAACTGCGGGCGCGTTTCGGCCATCTTCCCGAGTTCTGCCGAGGTGCGGCGGAACAGCGCGGCAGTGTAGGCTTTACTGGTCGCGACACTGGGGGTGAGCAGTCCAGCTCCATCCATGCGCACCAGAGCAATGAGGTACCCTCCGGCGTCCACTACGGCGAAACTCATCGGCACCTTCATCTCGCTTGCCTTAGCGCGTGCTCCGGCAAGAATCTTTTCGGCAGTTTCTGTACTGAGTGCCATCCTCGGTCCCTCCTCTCTTTGGTTGTTGGATAGCAAATTCGCAGAATAATCCACTGCAATATAGGACTCTACCAGTTCTTGTAAATCGTCTGCCCGCGGTAATCTTGGCCCGCTCCAACGTCAGGCTGTTCGCCACGCCAAAATGTCCCGAGATGTGGGACAACCAGATGGGGTGCTCTGGGCTAACCTTATCCAGATCATCCCTGGTGGGATGCCTCTTCTCCGCCAGCAAGGTATCGTCATAACCGAACCCCTGGATCCATTGGCCCTTGGGTGTCTTCTGGGCTTTCTCGCGCAGACGGGCGATGATGTCGGCAATGCTCTGAGTTGTGCCGAGGGGAGGGCTATTCGCGTTCACCCGGTACAACGTATTCACGCCCGACTCGGGAAAGTGACTATGTGCATCGATGAACCCCGGGAGCAAGGTCTTGCCCGCCAGATCCACCACTCTAGTATTAAGCCCAATCAAAGCCCGGATGTCACTGTTACTGCCGACGGCGTGGATCTTGTCGCCCTTCACCGCCACTGCCTGCGCGATGTCATTGCTGGCGTTCATCGTCAGGACCTCTCCGTTCACGTAGACGGTATCAACACCAGCAGTTACACCCGCGTCCGTGGCGAAGACCGTCCTGACTCTCCCCACACTCACTATGAAAGAAACCACGATACAGGTGACGAACGCACCCAACAGCTTATGCATGCTAGTTCCCTTCAGAATCGTCGTTTCCTTCTATGAGAGAGCATCGGACAGAGTCAAGGGATAGCGTACCCAGGTTTTGCGGACCGAGGAGGGAGAGGTATTCACGGCTTGGTTGATCGTCTTCATCAGCGTTGATAATGGCGAAGGTGTTAGCCTGCGAATTTTGTCGCCTAACACACGTAACTTTCTGCTTGAAGTTTTGTCAACGCAAGTGCTACAGTTCGGCAAGTTTCGAGCAGTAAACAGATTTTCTGCGGTTCCGTTGTGACTGGATGGCAAGGGAGGGTAAAGGTATGCAAGTGATCGTCGTCGGAGCGGGCATTGGAGGGCTCACGGCCGCGCTCACCCTGTTACGCGCCAGGCTGGAGGTGCAGGTCTTCGAGCAGGCGTCAGAGCTGCGCGAGGTCGGCGCGGGCATTCAGATTAGCCCAAACGCCACCAGGCTTTTGCATCGCTTAGGGTTAGCCGAGCGGTTGCGGCGGGTCGCGGTACGACCCCAAGCGCTGGAAATGCGCCGGTGGGAGGATGGCAGAGTGCTCTCTCGGCAACCCCTTGCTGATGTGTGTGAGGCTACTTTCGGCGCGCCGTATTACCACCTCTACCGTCCTGATCTCTTGGCGGTGCTTGCGTCGGCAGTGCCAGACGGCATTGTGCAACTCGGCCACCGTTGTGTCGGGGTGCATCAGTCCGAGAGCGGCGTTGAGGTTGCCTTCGAGGACGGCATGACGGTGAACGCCGATGTGGCTGTTGGCGCCGATGGTATCCATTCCGCTGTCCGGGAATTGCTTTTCGGTCCTGAATCTCCACACTTTTCCGGCAGCATTGCCTATCGCGGATTAGTGCCGGCTGAACGCTTGGAGCATCTGAAGATGGAACGCAACTCCAGCGCGTGGCTCGGACCTGATCGGCACTTCGTGCATTACTACGTCGGCGCGGGCCGCTTTGTCAACTTTGTCGGGGTGGTTCCCGGAAAAGACTGACGTGTCGAGTCGTGGTCCGCTAAAGATGACGTGTCTGATGCGCTTGCCGAGTTCGCCACCTGGCATCCGCAAGTGCAACAGATCATTCGTGCGGTTGATTTCACTAATCGCTGGGGGCTGTACGACCGTGATCCGCTGGAGCGCTGGACCGTGGGCCGCGCCACGCTCCTCGGTGATGCTGCTCACGCCATGCTGCCATTCATGGCGCAGGGTGCGGTGCAGTCCATAGAAGACGCAGTGGTGTTGGCGAAATGCCTGGAAGGCGCGGACCGCGCGGCAGTACCCTCGGCCTTGCGCCGCTATGAGGAGATGCGCAAACCCCGCGCCTCGCAGGTTCAAGCATACGCCCGGCGCAACGGGACCGTGTTTCACCTGCCCGATGGCGAGGCACAGCGCCAGCGCGACGCACAGTTAGCCGCCGCTGCCGGGAGCAATCCCTTATTGGCCAGCACCTGGCTCTACGGGCACGATG
>JBGPOI010000585.1:0-3409 GCA_041487975.1 Binatia bacterium
ACCGCGAACTTGGAGGCGCAATAAGCCGCCACCCCCGCCCGGCCGGTTTTCCCTGCCACGGAAGCGATGTTGACGATGCGGCCTTCGCCGCGTTTCTGTAGTTCAGGAATGGCTGCCTGACAGCAGAGGAAGATACCCTTCACGTTGACATCCATGGTCTCATCCCACTGCGCCTCAGTAGTTTCCATCACCGTGCTCATGGTGATGACACCGGCATTATTGACCAAAATATCGACCCCACCGAGTGCAGCCACGGTCTCAGCCACCATACGATGAGTGTCAGCGGCCTTGGTGACATCCGCCAGCACGGGAACTACTTTCACCCCTAGTGCTTCGATTTCACGGGCCGTCTGCTTGAGCAGGGATGCATCGCTGAGCTGATACGACAGGCTGGTCTCTCCTGGCGCCGGCAAATCGACCAAGGCGAGATTGGCCCCCTCGGTGGCGAGTTTCACAGCGATGCCTTTGCCGATACCACGCGCGGCACCGGTGACGATAGCGACTTTACCTTTGAGTTGCATGTTGCCTCCTGCGAAAAAGTGCAGGGGCAGTGTAGGACGGAAGGGGAAGGAACGTCAAGGTTGTGAGTTACTCGCTCCGTAAGAGTCGCAAATAATCGCGCAACGACTCGATGGCAGCGCGTGCAACGAAATTGAAAAAGGGCTCGGGCTCCCTCCTCATCCCGTGGCAGGATTCGAGCGTGTCAAGGTATTCACGCCTGAGGATCGGCGGAATGATGACAACGGGATAACCATCCTGGAGCAACGCGACATTCATAATGAGACGGGCCGTGCGGCCATTGCCGTCTATGAAGGGATGGATGTTCACCAGCCGAAAATGCAACCAGGCGGCGAAGTCCACTGGATGAAGCTGCTTCCGTTTAGCCGGGATTGTCTTGCAAAAGGTGCGCATGCGCACAGGGACTTGCGCCGCCGCTGGGGGCAGATGTCTGCTGCCAGTGATAAAGACGGGCACCGTCCGATAGCGTCCGGCCTCCTTCTCGTCGAGGCGCCGGTAGAAGAGCCGGTGCAGTTGTAGGATGTGACGCTCAGTGAGCCTGCGCTGGCCGGCTAGTGAGAGCATGAAATCGTAAGCGTCAGCATGCCCGACCGCTTCCAGGTGATCTTTGAGAGGCTTACCGCCAGTGGTCAGTCCGTCCTCGATAACGAGCTTCGTTTCTGTCTCAGTCAGGCTGTTGCCTTCCAGCGCGTTGCTCGTGTAGGTCAGGCCGATCTTGAAGTAATCTTTGAGCGCTGCGACATGCTCTGGCTTGAGTGGGCGCAGTTTATCAAGCTCGGCTTTAAGGGTGTCGATCTTGTTGCGATAGGAAGGATTCACGTGGCTCCCTTTGACCTTCCAGTTTCAAAGGGAAGGAGGTCCATAGAGGTCACGCAAATCCTTTGGCCTCTAAGGCTTCCAAGTAGTATGGCACAAACGGCTCTGCTGCCTCTTGGAAGAAAATAGGCTTAAGCTGTGGCAAGGCTTTCCGAGCTTCGCTTTCTCCGAGACCTCGCAATGAATCTATTCCACGGAGAACATCAAGGCCAAAGCGGCGAGGAGGCATAACCGGATCGATTCGAAATACATTCTTGTGTCCTGCAAGTAACTGCGCTGTTCCAAGGGAGGCTGACGATTGACCTGACATGAAAACATCGACGACTTTCTGACCCCAATAGAGCTTTCCCAAGCCGAAATGTCTTCCGAGACCCACATCGAGAGGCGAGCGTGTGCAGCCAACGCTGAGAATTCGTAATTGATCCTTGTCCCAACCAAGTACTCCAAGTGCCTCGACTACCGCAAAGCCGACAGGGTTGTTGGCCCACATCCCGCCATCCACTAGCGGAGTACCGGCTGTAGACCGGTACGTTGGAAAGAAGGTGGGGGCTGCAGCTGTTGCTAATGCGGCTTCAATTGCAAGCTTTTTGTAGTCCATCTCCAACCGTTGGATTTGGATGCACCCCCAGCAGATCATCGAGTTGCGAATTAAAGGATTCTGTGATGAGCATGATAACTCTTTTAACCTATCCCTTGAGGGGTTCTTCACCAACGAACACATGGCGGATCTTGCTCAGAAGGTTGCGATGATGGGTCCACGGAACCTCACCCAGGTGTTGGAGACGACCTACGATAATGCCGGGATGTACACCAGCCTCGGCCGCAAAGTTAAGAATGGCGCTCCTAGAAAAGTAGGGACGGGTGCGGCGAACGAATGCTTCCAAAGCTTGCTTGGGAAGCAGCCACTCGCTAGCCAGCCTGTCTGCTTCAGCTTCAGGCTTGCTCTTGCTTTCTGTGGGCTCGGCATCCTTACCCACCAGCGCATCATCGAACATCCAAGTGTGCGGCTTAGCGTCGCCTCGTATGATGTGCGCCAACTCGTGCATCAGAGTGAACCAGAACCCATCTACTCGGTCGTAGCGCAACGACACGGCTACTACGGGAGATCGGTCATCAATCCACAGCGCAGCTCCGTCGATGCGGGTGTTAGGCAGGTGCTCTACAATGACAAAGCGAATACCGAGACCTGCAAGAATGTCGCGCAGTCTCCGAGATCCTTCGTCTGAAATGGAAAAGCGTGGAAGACTTTGAATTTCCTCCTCCAGCCTTTGTGTAGTAAATGCCTTTGTATGTAACCTACTGGCTACTTCTTTGACTCGGCACGCCCAAGCTATCTGGGCTGCACTCGGAGAATCTTCTCTGGGGGTCGCGTGTGCGGCAAAAGGAATTCGCGGCTCTTCGTCAAGGGAAGAAATCCCAAGGAAGCGACAAATCTCTCGTTCCATTCGACCCAGGTCGGATGGGTTCGGCACATCGATCCACCGTCGCTTAATCAACTCCTTGACTGGCGCGATGGTGTAGAGGCGCGACCGGCGGGCTATGTCATTCCCGTTGCTTCGCCGTCCGTGAAGCAGATCGAGGCGATAGGCAGACTCTAGGTTGAGCCAGTACTCGGGGCTGGTCCCTAACGCCTGCGAGAGCGCCACAGCGGTATCAGGTGTGATCGCCTTCTTGCCGGTGATGATTTCGTTGATTGCCTGTACAGGCCGGTCCAGAATCTTAGCGAGATCAGCCTGCGTCCAGTCACGCGCATCCAACTCCTCCTGAAGAATCTCTCCGGGTTTGACTGGCCGGAACGGGCGTAAAGCGGGCTTCATGTTAGTCTCCATAGTGGTTGGTGATCTCATGGATAAGAGCGTATTTGCCTTGAGCGTCCTCCTCGACCGAAGAGTATAGTTGTCAACATATAATCACCCTTAAGGTGAATTTTATTTTTAACTAATACGCGAGACGAAACAAGCCCTCGGATCTTCTCTAGAAGACTTGTCTTGGCTCTGGGGTCGGCCCTCTACTCGACCGTGACGCTCTTCGCCAGATTGCGCGGTTGGTCCACATCCGTGCCGCGGTAGACCGC
>JBGPOI010000586.1:0-3406 GCA_041487975.1 Binatia bacterium
CGCATCTGCCGGACGCGGTCGAGGGACAGATGATACGGATGAATCTCGCAGTAGACCTTCGCCTCGCGCACTCGCCGGGCGATGAGTTGGGTGTACTGGCCACCAAAATCGAGAATGAGAATCATAACAAATTGAGCGGTCAGCTTTCAGCGGTCGGCTTTCAGCGTGCAAACCTGTTTTCGGTCCGAGCCGATAGCTGATTGCTGATAGCTTTTTCACTCCAGCCGATAATTCGGCGCTTCCTTGGTGATAATGACGTCGTGCACGTGGTTCTCGCGCAGCCCGGCGGAAGTCACGCGGATGAACTTCGCCTTGGTACGCAGCTCGGCCAGCGTGCGGCAACCGGTATAACCCATGCCGGCCTTGAGGCCGCCAACCATCTGATCGATAATCACCGCCAGACTGCCCTTGTACGGCACCCGACCTTCGATGCCTTCGGGAACCAGCTTGCCCGCGCTCTCTTCATCATCCTGGAAATAGCGGTTGCGACTGCCTTCTCGCTCGCGCATCGCTTCCAGCGACCCCATCCCCCGGTACAGTTTATAGGTACGCCCTTGATAGAGAATGGTTTCGCCCGGGCTCTCCTCCGTGCCAGCGAACAGACTGCCGATCATCACTGCATGTGCTCCTGCGGCCAGCGCCTTGACAATATCGCCGGAGAAACGAATGCCGCCATCGGCAATAACCGGGACACCAGCCGGAGCCGCGACTTTCACACTGTCAGCGATGGCGGTCAGTTGCGGTACGCCCACGCCAGACACGACCCGGGTGGTACAGATCGAGGCCGGTCCCATCCCGACTTTGACGCCGTCGGCGCCCGCCTGAATGAGGGCCCTGGTGCCTTCAGTGGTGGCCACGTTGCCGACGATAATCTCCAAATTCGGGAACGCCTGCTTCAGGGCGTGGATCGTCTTGATCACACTGCTGGTATGACCGTGGGCGGTATCAATCACCACCACATCAACGCCGGCCCGCACCAGCGCTTCCACCCGCGCTTCGCGATCCTCGCCGGTCCCCACTGCCGCACCGACCCGCAAGCGGCCGAGTTCATCTTTACAGGCATCTGGGTACTGGATGGTTTTTTCGATGTCTTTGACCGTAATCAGCCCTTTGAGATGCATGCGGTCATCCACCACCAACAGCTTTTCAATGCGGTGGCGATGCAGGATCTCTTTGGCCTCCTCCAAGCTCACTCCGGGACGAGCAGTCACCAAGCGGTCCTTGGTCATGACTTCGGCGACGAGGCGGTCGAGCCGCTTTTCAAAACGCAAATCACGGTTGGTGAGGATCCCCACCAGCTTGCCATCTGTCGTCACCGGCAGTCCGGAAATGTGATAGCGCTGCATGATCTCACGCGCCTGGGCGATGGGCAGATCAGGGCTGATGGTGATGGGATCGGCAATCATCCCGCTTTCGTACTTCTTGACTTTCTCCACCTCCTCGGCCTGGGCCGTGACGCTGAGGTTGCGGTGGATAACGCCAATGCCGCCAGCCTGGGCCATAGCGATGGCGGTGCGCGCTTCGGTGACCGTATCCATCGCCGCACTGACGAGGGGGACATTGAGTTCGATCGTGCGCGTGAGCGCCGTTTTCACCTCCGCGTCCTTGGGCATGAAGTCCGACGCGGCCGGCACTAACAGCACGTCGTCAAAAGTCAATCCTTCAACGATTTCAAAAGGAAGCATGCGTGCGCTCCTCCAAAAGCTCCGAATACAGAAAAGCCCATCTGACCTAGAGGAGAGACGGGCTTTTTCTTCATCGCTGCAACGGTGGCGGCTGCCCTGCCTTTTTCTAACAAACCCCTACTTCTTTGACAAGGAGACGACGCTGCCCACAAGATGTTGTGGCTCCGTGGCCGTACGGAACGAGCCCCACGTCCCGCGTCGGAGAAATTCCTTGTGGTGGCTTTACCCAGGGAAAAGGCATGAGAGCTTGCCCCTATGCGCTTTCCTTCATGCGCTCGTAGGTTGGATGGTTCATCCAGCCGGCGACCTTCCGCGGATTGGTCACGA
This sequence comes from Binatia bacterium, assembly GCA_041487975.1. Taxonomy (GTDB): domain Bacteria; phylum Desulfobacterota; class Binatia; order Bin18; family Bin18; genus JACQEL01. The sequence goes on from JBGPOI010000586.1 coordinate 2,013, forward strand.
CCGACACATCCCCGAGCACCTGCGATTGGCAGGCGAGGCGGTAGTCTTTCCCTTCCCACCCCAGTTTATTTTCTTCTTGGAAGGTACGAGGAGACAACACGCGGTGGTCATCGACCCTGACTCGGCAGGTGCCGCACATGCCCCGACCGCGGCAGTTAATCAGATTGGCCGGAAAGGCATACAGGTCGATCTTATTGTCCAGGGCCACTTGCCGCAGGTTAGCGCCCCGCGGCACCTCAACCGTGAGATCTTGCTTGACGAATGTTACCAACGGCATGCGCTTGCGGTCTCCTTCCTGGTCATGGTAGGCAGAACTTACACGCTCTCATCGGACAAATCCAGAGGAGCCTATGTACGTCGAGGTGAGTTGTCAGAAATGCGGCCGGCGCCAACGCCTAGACATCGGCGCTCCGGCTCAGGGCAGCGTCGAAGAATACTTGCACCTGTTGAGCGAACGACTCTCGCACAAACCCAGTTTCGAGTGTTTCGGTGGACACTTTGAATTCGCCCCTCCCCTTCCTCGGTTCTGGGAAATCCACTGGGATACTCTAGGGGAAGAGTAACCCTTAACCCAGGCACAGGCGCCGCTGGAGTTTTCATGGCAGAGCAACAGGGACAACCCCCCGAGTTCTTTGACGCAGCAACTGCTCCCCAGGCATCGCAACAAGTTGAACTTTGGCGTCGCGACCCTTTCTATCAATCCCCGTTCCGCGTCGTCCGTTGGCGGGTCGTCGATGAACAATGGGAGGGACGCAGCGCCATCGACGCAGTCGTGGTCGTGGAAATCGACGGCGTCGAAGACTTCGGCGCCGCCCAAGGTGTGGGCGGGGTCAACGCGCTCGACTTGGCGCTACGAGGGGTACTGATCAAACATTTTCCCTTCATCGAGAGTGTACAGGTCATGGAGTCATACACTCACCGTGGCGGCGAGGGGACAGCGGCCGAGGTCGTCTCTATCAAGAAATTCAGCGACGGCCGTCGCCACTGGAGCACGATGCGCAAATCGCGCGACCTCCTGGCGTCAGCCTGGATGGCGCTGGTTGATGGCTATGAGTGGGTCATTTCCATGCATCTGCAGAAGAAGGCGAAACAATAGGGCTGACTGCTTTTGTAGGAGGATACATATGGCACAGACCGTGGACTGGTACTATCATCGTCCGGGCTGAACCACCTGCGGCAAGGCGCAAGAGTTTCTTGCGCAAAAAGGGATTACCGCGAAAACGCTGGTGGATGCTCGCAAGGAGCGCTTAGGTCCGGACGCAGCACTCAAACTGACCCAAGATGTCTCAGAAATCATCGCCGCCAAGGGTAAAAAGGTGGTACGTTTTCATCTCGCCAAAGATAAACCGAGCCGCGCCGACCTGCTCGCCGTGCTGCTTGGTCCCTCCGGCAAC
>JBGPOI010000587.1:0-3405 GCA_041487975.1 Binatia bacterium
CGCCGCTCATCGGCCGCGAGCACGAACTGGGGTTGTTAGAGGAGCGGTGGGAGAGAGCCAAGCAGGGCGCCGGGCAGGTGGTGCTACTCAGTGGCGAGGCCGGGATTGGCAAATCCCGACTGGTGCAGGTGCTCAAAGAGCGAGTGGCGACAGAACCGCATGCGCGGCTGGAGTGTTACTGTTCACCCTATTATCGAAACAGTGCTTTTTATCCTGTGATCGAGCACTTGCAGCGACTACTGCGGTTCAATCGGGACGATTCCCCCCAACAGAAGTTCAGCAAGCTAGAAGGGGCACTGGAGCACTATGGCTTTGCGCTGCCGGAAGTGACCCCGCTGTTTGCTGCTCTGCTGTCCCTCCCGCTGCCCGAGCGCTACTCGCCTCTTCTCCTCACCCCGCAAAGGCAGAAACAGAAGACCTTGGAAGCCGTGCTGGCGTGGCTGCTGACGGAGGCGGAACAGCAGCCGGTACTCTTAGTGTGGGAAGACCTACAATGGGTTGATCCATCAACGCTGGAGTTTATTAACCTCCTCATCGATCAAGGGCCAACGGCTCGCATCTTGACTCTGTTGACCTTTCGCCCAGACTTTACCCCGCCTTGGACCATGCATTCACACTTGACCCGGATCATGCTCAGCCGCTTATCTCACAAACAGGTAGAGGTCGTAGTGGAGAAGCTGATAGGAGGGAAATCCCTGCCAGCCGACGTGCTCCAGCAACTGGTGGTCAAGACCGATGGGGTGCCACTCTTTGTCGAAGAGTTGACCAAAATGGTACTGGAGTCGGGATTGCTTAGGGAGCGGGAGAGTCGCTATGAGCTGACAGGTCCACTCCCTCCGTTGGCCATCCCTGCCACGCTGCATGATTCGCTGACGGCCCGGCTGGATCGACTGGCGACAGTCAAAGAGGTAGCGCAACTCGGAGCGACCTTAGGGCGGGAGTTTTCCTATGAGTTGCTGCACGCCGTCTCGCCCTTGGACGAGACGACCTTGCAGAGAGAGCTGGGGCGGTTAGTAGAAGCCGAACTACTCTTCCAGCGGGGTCTGCTGCCTCAGGCACGCTACATCTTCAAACATGCGCTGATTCAGGATGCGGCCTATCAGTCATTGCTGAAGAGCACACGGCAGCAGTATCACCAGCAGATAGCCCGGGTGTTGGAGGAGCGATTTCCTGAGACTAAAGAGACCCAGCCTGAACTGCTGGCCCATCACTACACCGAGGCGGGACTGGTCCCGCAGGCCATTTCCTACTGGCATAAGGCAGGGCAGCGAGCCGCCCAGCGCTCAGCTCATGTGGAAGCGATCAGTCACCTCACCAAGGGGCTGGAGTTGCTCAAGGCCCTACCGGAGACTCCTGAACGCGCCCAGCAAGAGCTCACGCTGCAAATCGCCCTAGGCGTGCCGCTGATAGCTATTAAAGGCTATACGGTCCCGGAAGTGGAGAAAACCTACACCCGAGCATTAGAACTGTGCCGGCAGGTGGGAGAGACTCCTCAGCTCTTCCCGGTACTGCGGGGATTGTGGTTGTTTTATGTTACACGGGCGGAGTTACAGACAGCGCGTGAGCTGGGAGAGCAACTCCTCACCCTGGTCCAGAGCGGACAAAGCCCTGGGCTCCCCCTGCTGGCCCACTATGCGCTAGGACTCACCTTGTTTTATCTGGGAGAGTTGGTCCCAGCCCGCGCGCATATGGAGCAAGGTATTACCCTCTATGCCCCTCAGCAGCACCGGTCCCTGGCCTTTCTTTATGGACAGGACCCCGGGGTGGTTTGCCTCTCCTATACGGCCTCGGCCCTCTGGTTGCTTGGCTATCCGGACCAAGCCCTGCAAAGGAGCCATGAAGCGCTCACCCTGGCCCATGAGCTGTCTCACCCTTTTAGCCAGGCTTTAGCTCTGCACTTCGCGGCCATGCTCCATCAATACCGCCGGGAGGGGCAGGCAGCCCAAGAACGGGCAGAGGGGGTGATTGCACTCTCTAGCGAGCTGGGGTTTCTGTTCCGGGTGGCATGGGGAACTATCCTGCGAGGCTGGGCGTTGGCTGAGCAGGGACAAGAAGAGGAGGGGATTGCCCAGATGCGGCGAGGCCTCGCCGCTTGGCAAACCACGGGGACAGAGCTAGCACGGCCGCATTGTCTTGCCTTACTGGCCGAGGTGTATGGGAAAGTGGGGCAGGCAGAGGAAGGGCTTACCGTGCTGACTGAGGCGCTGGTTGCGGTAAACAAAAGCGGGGAGCGCATGTGGGAGGCGGAGCTGTATCGGCTCAAAGGCGAATTGTCTCTGCAGTCAAGGCAAGTCAAGACAAGTCAAGGCAAGTCTGGAGTCAAAACAAGTCCAGAAGCAGACGCAGAGGAATGTTTTCTCAAGGCCATAAAGATCGCTCGCCAGCAGCAGGCAAAGTCGCTAGAGCTGCGGGCAGTGATGGGCTTGAGCCGGCTGTGGCAGCAACAGGGCAAAACGGAAGAAGCCCGAAAGCTGCTGGCCGAGATCTACGGCTGGTTCACTGAGGGGTTCGACACGGCGGACTTGCAAGAGGCCAAAGCATTGTTGGAAGAACTCACATGATCGTGAAGCAAGTTGTCGAAGCCGGATCTATTCTGTACTTCACCTACCTCTATTTTCCCCCTTCGACAGGCTCAGGGTGAACGGAGAAGGTCTTGAGGTCGTTGGCTATTTTCCGCTCATGCTGAGCTTGTCGAATTATGCTTCCTTCTTTTTCAGCACCTACTAAATCAACTTCACATCTCGGGCGAAGCGCTCCATCATCGCCGCCATCTCGGCATAGCTGCGAGCGAAGTTGAAGAAGGCGAGGTAGAGATAAGTTGCCCCCAGTTCCTGATAGCGGGGGATATCATCAACCATTGCCTCGGGCCGTTTGCCTCGTGGCGAGACACAGAGTGTGACTTTGGCGAGCTCACGCCCAGCCTTGGCGGCCTTTTCTTTCAGTTTTTCCAGACGCTCGGCGAACTCCTGCGGGCTGAACACCACTGCTGCCCAGCCGTCGCCATACTCCACGACCCGACGCAGGGCCGGACCGGTGTGGCCACCAATCCAGATCGGCGGGTGGGGTTTCTGCACCGGCCGCGGCTCGCAGCGAATATCAGAAAAGTTGTAGAAGCGGCCGGAGAAGCGAGGATTCTCGCTGGTCCATAATTCCTTTATGACCGCCACGCTTTCATCACTGAACGCCCCGCGTTCGACAAACGGCGCGTTCAGCACTTTGAACTCCTCTTCCATCCACCCGACACCAACCCCGAAGATCACCCGTCCGCCTGAGAGCACGTCGAGCGTCGCGACAGTCTTGGCGGTGACCACGGCGTGACGGTAGGGCAGAACCAACACCGCCGTGCCCAGACGCACTTTGCTGGTGCAGGCGGCCACGAAGCTCAGCACGCTGAGCGGTTCAAGC
>JBGPOI010000588.1:0-3404 GCA_041487975.1 Binatia bacterium
TGCCATCACGCTTCTCCGTCACTTGATTACGATAGGGTTCACCGGCGAGCCGGCGCCGCCGACAACCTTGAGGGGCGCGCCGACAAACAGAAAGGTGTACTGTCCGTCCTTAGCGCAATCGTCGGCCAGGTCAGCCAGCCAGTCGATCTCGTTGAACACCACGCCGAGGTTGCGCAACAGAGCCGCATGCAACGGGACAAGAGTTTCGCTCTCGGAATGGACGGTCTGTTCCGAGGCCACCGTATCGCTGCCGAGAGAGGGGATTTCCATTTCGTGGAACCATGGGCATGGCCGTTCATGTATGAGCCTTTATCCATCGCCATCGTGCGCGTCGGCTGAGCACGTCCTGGATAGATCGGATCCCCACCTGGCCGTGCGAGGGGAGCCCCGAGAGTAAAGACTTTTCCTTGTCTGACCGCACGGACCCCGCGCAAGACTTCGGCGTTGGTGAGAAAGTTGAGCGCGCCGATCTCATCGTCGGCACCCCAGCGACCCCAATTCTTGGGCGCATCCTGCAAAAGTTCAGTGAATGGTTTCACGGCCACGTCAGTCTTGCCTCCTTTATTAAGGTGTGCAGCATCTCAGACAATCTGCCTCAAGACCCACACACTCTGAATATCCCTGGCGTGTAGCACTTGTGGCGAACCTGAGCAAGCTGAGGCCGAGCACGAAGGTATCGAAGAACAGAAAATCAGTGTAGACTGAAAATCAGAGGATTATGTTTGTGGATACGACTGTACAAGTGCGACAAAGGGGTGCCCTCACTCTGCCGGCCAGCCTACGGGAGCGATATAACATCAAACCGGGAGACACATTCCGAGTTGTGGACCTGGATGGAATTTTGGTGCTGACCCCGATGGTCCCGATGGTCCCAGAACTAGCTCGGGAGATCGAACGCGCCCGCGTTGAGGCAGGCTTGAGCGTCGAGGACCTGCTCGTTTCGCTGCGCAAACAGCGTGAACGCTACGTCCGCGAAAAGTATGGCCGTAAGCGGGCATGAACAGACCGCGTGTCTTTCTTGATGCCGATGTCATCTTCGCTGGTGCTGCCGCCCCGACTGAACACGGCGCCAGTCACGTCGTTCTCCGACTCGGAGAAATCACGCTCCTCGAGTGTGTCACATCGACCCAAGCTATCACCGAGGTGGAACGGAACCTCACTGAGAAGCTGCCTAGCAAGCTGCCCGAACTGCACTTGATCCTGAGCCGCTGTCTCCAGGTCGTCACTGATCCTGCTCCCCAGGAACTGCATACTTACAGAGGGCAGGCAGATCCCAAAGACCTGCCAATCCTAGTGGCCGCTTTGCGGGAAGGCTGTCGCTTTTTATTGACGTTCAACACTCGCCATTACTTCCCTGCCACTGACACCATTACCGTCCAACGTCCGGGCGAATTCCTGACAACCATCCGCAGCGTGCTAACACGGTTAACGAACGAAGGAGAATGAAAGAGTAGCCGCACCAACCCTCCTCGACAAGGGTATGCGGCATCTCAGACTGCCTGCCTCAGGAGCCCCACACTCCGAATATCCCTGGCGTGTAGCACTGTGGCGAACCTGAGCAAGCTGAGGCCGAATGCGCAGCGCGGACGCCGTCCACCCCAGGAATACACTGCGACTTGACGCTTCTGGGTTTTCGCTTTATATTCGCCAAACAAAGAAAAGGAGACTCTCGCCATGCGCACCAGCACGACGGTCCAACCCGGACAGCGTGGCGCTAAAAAATTCGTCGCTCAATATGGCGACCGACTCGTGTGCGTCCGCTATCGATCTGATGAACAGCGCCAGAAACGCTTCAAAACCATAGAACTCATCGTGGAAGAATGGCCCTGGCGATCGCCTTCGCTTCGGCGAACGAAGGGGAGCATCGTGCTCGTGAGGGTTGCCGTGCAAGAGATCGAGATACGCCGCCAAGTCAAAGGAGCGGGAGGAGTGTGGAATCCAGACAAGCAGGCATGGGAAGTGCGCTACGACGTAGTAGTGGCCTTGGGGGTAACGGATCGAATCATGGAGGACGCACGTTGCTAAATATAGGAACCGCTGTTACTAGATGTAGGAATCTACTTGTTACTAGATGTAGGAACAATGGGGTTACCAGATCTGGTAACCTGTCTCTACCGGTAGCAACATGTTGCTGTTAATAGGAACAGAGAAAGCGGTCTATCACTAGTTGGGCGTCTGCAACCAACCGCGTTGTGCCTACAAGGAGAATGCTATGAGTCAGTCGAAGGTCGCGGTCAATCAAATCAACATCGTTGCCAAGAACTTTGATGCAACACTGAAGTTCTACCGCATGCTCGGACTAGACATTCCTGAACCTATCAACCAGCCCCCTGGTGCTCTGCACGCACCGGCTAGAATGGAAAACGGTGTACTACTGGAGATTGACAACGAGTATCTGGCGAGCATCTACAACGCCGGTGTTCGAGGCAACGAAGGGGGCGCAGCCCGAACAATCATTGGAGTAACCCTCGGGAGTCGCGAGCAGGTAGACATTATCTACGCCGAATTGGTCGCCGCAGGCTACAAGGGACGCCAGCCGCCATACGATGCGTTTTGGGGGGCTCGCTATGCAGTTGTTGCGGACCCGGAGGGTAACGATGTTGGCCTCATGAGCCCGTCAGACGAGAAGTATCGGTCATGGCCGCCAACGAATTCACCTGCAGCATAGTCCTGGAGGGCTTGACGCCCAACCCATCGTTGCAGCGGACCGCCTTCGGCGGCTGCTGAACTCAAACGTGAGCCAGACATGCCGCCAAGCGGCGCCACCCAGGAGGAAAAGGAGGCAGCCGAGCGGTACACTTGTGCTGGTCTCCGGCGCGTACGAGGGCGAGACGCCTTGGTGCTCCGAGCCCGCTAGTGAGCCGGACCCGAGAACCGTTTTCCGGCACCACCCAGTGTTGCCCCCCATGTGGGGGAGCACGCAGAGCAGACTCTTTTGCACGTGCGGTTCTCCCGCCGGGACCAAGAAAGGAGCTGACGATGGAAGTGCTGTACGAATGTTGTGGCGGACTGGACGTGCATGCCAAGACGGTGGTGGCCTGTCTGATCAAACAGGGGAAGAAACAAATCCGTACCTTCTCGACCATGACGGACGAGCTGCTGCAGTTGGCGGACTGGCTGAGCAGTGCGGGGTGTACGCAGGTAGCGATCGAGAGCACCGGGGTGTATTGGAAGCCGGTGTTCAACGTCCTGGAAGGAGTGTTGACCGTGATTCTGGTCAACGCGCGGCACATCAAAGCCGTGCCGGGGCGCAAGACCGATGGGCGGGATTGCGAGTGGTTGGCCGACCTGCTGCGGCATGGGTTGTTGAAGGCGAGCTTCATTCCGCCAGCGGAGATTCGGGAGTTGCGCGAACTGACCCGGTATCGGCAAACCTTGGTCACGGAGCACACGGCGGTGGCCAA
>JBGPOI010000589.1:0-3398 GCA_041487975.1 Binatia bacterium
GATCTACACCTTAGGTTTGTATAGCTACGCCACAACCTTGTCGTACACCGTGACCGACCCCCTCATTGGCACCGGTCTGTTCATTATCCTCGCCCATGTCGCGCTCTGGAGCGGCATGCTGCCGCGCTTGGCAGGGAGGCTGGCATACGTCGGCGCCTTCTCGTACGGTCTCTACCTGCTGCACCAGCCGTATGTCATCTACTTCGGCGAACGGATGCGGTCCCTCAGCGTGCCCGTGTTCATCGTGTTAGCGGGGGCGATTATCGCGCTGCTCGCGGCGGGGGCGATTCCCTTAGAGCGGTACGTCAATCAACTGACGAGCCGGGTGCTAGACCGGAAGAGAGAGAGCAGGCAGCCGTTGAAAGAGAGTGCACAGCCATCGGTGGTCAGTTAAATCGTCACCCGGCACAGGCCAGCAGCCTGGGCCACAACAATCCACGCTCTTGCGAATCGGTGGCACAGCCGAGCCGGCTGTGCCCACTCGCGCGGAATTAAGAAAAGTCCCCTCGTCCTAAGAAGTTTCTTCGTCTACATTGTGAAGACAATGTCTGTTTTCTTTTCATTCTTGACCGATGAACTCCAACTGCGTCGCCGAGCTATTCTTGCCTCAGTGCTTATCGGCGCAGTGTTGTTGGTTGTCAAGTTTCTCGCGGCCTGGCTGACTGGTTCGGCAGCGATTCTCTCCGACGCTCTGGAGTCGATTATCAACGTCGTGGCAAGCGGCTTTGCCTTCTACAGCGTGATGCTGAGTGCTCGTCCGCCCGACCAATCACACCCTTACGGACACGGCAAAGTCGAGCCGTTCTCCGCCGGTTTCGAAGGTGCGCTGATCATCCTGGCGGCGGCAGCGATTGTGTGGCAGGCCGTGCCGGGGGTGGTTGCTCCTCATCCACTCGCACAGTTGGACCTCGGCATTGTTCTCGTGCTCGCCGCAGCAGTGGTAAACGCCGTGCTCGGTCTGTTCCTGATCCGTACCGGCACGCGTACCCGTTCTCTCGCTCTTACCGCCGACGGCAAACACCTCCTCACCGACGTGTACACCAGCGCCGGTGTAGTTGCCGGGCTGATAATCGCACGATTCACCGGCTGGATGGCTCTCGATGCGCTCACGGCCTGCGCTGTAGCGGTCAATATTCTCTGGTCCGGAGCCATGCTCCTCCGCCAATCGGTGGGTCATCTCATGGATGAAGCCGATGAATCCATTTTGCGTAGTATCGTGGAAACGCTCCAGAGCATTCGCCGTCCCGAATGGATCGACCTTCATCATCTTCGTTCCTGGCGTTCGGGCGACCGTCATCACATCGACTTTCATCTCACTTTGCCGCGCTATTGGAATCTCGAGCAGAGTCACGACGCGGAGACCTCGGTTGAAGAGTGGCTGGTCGAGCATCTCGGTGGACAAGGAGAGGTACTGGTCCACCTCGACCCGTGTACTCCCCATCACTGTCCTTTGTGCCGGGTGCTGGACTGCCCGGTGCGATCCACCGGGTTCCGTTCCACTCCGGTGTGGACGATCGAATTAGCTACCGGCAACCCCACGTTCCGCTATGTCCCTCATCTCGACCTCGAAGAGACAGAGAGCAAAGAAGGGGCGAGCGCGTCTGCCGCCTCGCGGGGCTCCGTCGCTTCTTCCCGGTGAATACTGCGCCCCTACTTCAGGGTCACCGCTCCGCACATCTTGTTTACCACTGACAGAATCACCCCGGTCCCATTCTCGAAAGCATCGCGCCGGATGCTTTCGTTCGGCTGATGGGCTTGCTCCAGATCGCCAGGCCCACAGATCAACGAAGCGATCCCTGCCCGCGCGAACTGCCCCCCGTCCGTGGCGAAGGGCGCGCCGCCACTGGTGTGCCGGTTAAGAATCGTAAACAGCACGCCTTCCAGCGGAGTCTCACGCGGGGACAAGAGAGGAGGAACGAGCAGCGGTTCGCCCACTCCGATAGTCGCCCGATGGTCAGGGGAGCCGTAATCGCGGGTGTCGATCTCTTGCAGTCGTCGGCCAATTTCGTGGTAAACCTCCAGCGGCTCAGCCTGCGGCAATGGACGATAACTCACCTGGAGGGAGCACTCTTCAGCGATCATGTTCGCGGCCGTGCCGCCACGAACGCTGCCAAAGTTCAGCGTGGTATAAGGAGACTCGGGAAAGAGCTCAGCAAAAGCGACAGAAGGCTGGGTGCGTAACTCGGCCTGATAGTGCCCGATCGTCTCAATCACTTTCCCCGCTACGGCGATAGCGTTCACTCCTTGTTCAGGTACGCTGCTGTGGCCACCTAGGCCATGCACCGTGACGGTGAAGAGAACCACGCCTTTATGCGTATGAAAAATCTGGTATGAGGTGGGCTCGCCAATCCACGCCAGGCGTGGTTGCGGAATCCCGCTCAGGCTCTCAGGCAGGGCGGGAAGCAGCCGTTCCGCCCCTAAGCAGCCGAGTTCTTCGTCAGCGGTAAAGAGAAAGATGAGGGGCCGCTGCAACGTAGCCAGATCGAGCTGGCCTGCCGCCCCCAGACACTGCGCGAGAAACACCTTCATGTCAGACGTGCCGCGGCCATAGACGTGGGTGTCGTCGATCTCTAACCGCAGCGGATCGCGTGTCCAGCCGGGTTGCCCAACAAACGGCACCGTATCCACATGCCCAGAGATGATGAGTCCATCCGGCTCGGCCGGGCCGGCGCAAGCGATCAAGTTGGTTTTGGCCACGCCAGCGGTCTCGGTCCGCTGGAGAGAGACGCGGAACCCGTGGTCGTCCAGATGGGCGCCCAGGTACTCCATTGCTTCCGCGTTACTCTTGCTGCTCACCGTGTCAAAGTTCACGAGACGGCCGGCAACTTCATGCAGATAGGTACTCATAGACTTCTTCCTTACTCTTGACCCAGGTAGAGGACAAAGGGTAAGCGTCTACCTATCAGAAAAGGAGGGGCTATGACCAGACTCGACGGACGAGTAGCAATCGTTACCGGCGCGGGACAGGGAATCGGCCACGGTGTGGCCTTGTGTTTGGCTCGTGCTGGTGCGCACGTTGTTGTCGGCGACACAGTTCAAGAGCGCACTACACGCGCTGTGGCGGATATCGAAGCCCTAGGAGTACAAGCGCTCGGCGTGCAGGTGAATGTCGCACAAGCCGGGGACGTCGATCGGCTAATACAGGAGACCCTGAGCCGCTTCGGCAAGATCGACATTCTCGTCAACAACGCCGGCGTCGTGGTGATCAAGTCTATAACCGAGCAAACCGAGGCCGACTGGGACAAAGTGTTAGGCGTCAACCTCAAAGGGGTATTTCTCTGCTGCCACCGGGTGGTGCAGGAAATGATCAAGCAACAGCGTGGCGCGATTGTCAACATTGCCTCGATCGCCGCCTTTCACTACACCGTGCCGCATGTGCCTTACGCAGCATCCAAAGC
>JBGPOI010000590.1:0-3387 GCA_041487975.1 Binatia bacterium
AAAATCATTCCCCCACAACATGTTTTCAATGCCAATGCGATGGCGGAGCTGGACGCCGACATCATCTTCCTGGAAGACGGCGAACAGGTTGCGATGCCAGTAGTCGCTGGGCAGTAGCCCTTCCTTCGACTTGTAGCCGCTATACACCGGGCGCTCTTTGTAGGTGTAGTCCATTTGCTTGAGCCAGTGGGGCGCCCACGAGATTTCATGTTCGACCGAGCCAACCCGTAGGCGGGAATACCGCTCAAAAATGCCAGAGAAAATCATATCGGTCATGGCGTAGCGTACCCAGTAATCTTGCGTCGGACGCAGACCGGCTGGCGTGAAGGTCTTGAAACTGATGCTGATCTCGCAACCAGGAACGTTCGCTCGTTGCGTGGCCAAGTGCATCAGCAGCGGCATCTCCAGATCCTGGGCAGTGGCCCAAAACCGTTCATACAAAGTGTGACGGTACGGTTGACCAGGCAGCGGCGTGACCGGAATGAACACTCCTGCCAACCCGAGTTTGGCGCAGCGTTCCAACTCCGCACAGGCGACGGAGATGTCATCGACGTTAATCATGCCAATGCCGCGCAGGCGGTTTGGATACGGCCGGCAAAAATCGGCGACCCAACCATTATACGCCTGACAGAGGGCGGAGAGCAGTTCGCTGTCTTCAATGTGATACCAGAACAGTCCCTGGCTGGGTTGGATAATACCTCCCCAAATTCCATCTATTTCCAGTTCCTTCAACATGGCGTGGGGTTCGTACGCGCCTGCGCGCACGTCTTCCCACACGCCGACGAAATCGATCTTCGCGGGATCTTCAAAGCGGCGGCCAGCCTGGGTCACGGCGCCGAGGGTCACCACCTGGGTGTCGCCGAGGAACCAGGCATCAAAATCTCTCCCGTCTTCCATCTTCTGACGTTTGATGCGTGGCGCGCGATCGCGGCACTTGGCTGAAATACGACTGGTATACAGGTCCGGTGGTTCCACGATGTGTGTATCTCCGGAGATGATCTTGTGCTCGGCCATGACGTTCCCTCCTCGGCGTGTCTTGTGTGCAGTATCTATCCCGCAATGCACGAATGCGCCAGGGTCTCTCTTTGGCTTCCTTGACCTTGAGCGGTCACCCACGGTAACGTCTGCTTGTCGAAGCAGAAAACGGAAAGGGGCAGGGAAATGAAAGTCGCCGCTGGCCGCAGTTTTGTTGAGCGCGTTCGTGCTGAGGTAGCCGCGGTTGTGCCGGACCTGCAATGGACACTCATCGCCGCCGATGGTTCTTGTGCGGAGTCCGCGGAGGAGTGCGAGCTGGTTGTCCTGGCCGGCGATACCTATACGAACGCATTCGTGCAGACGGTTATGAAACTGCCAGTGATCTGCTGGGCTCACACGGAGGACGCCGGCACGGATGGTCCTTTCTATGACGCCATGCGTGCCAGAGGGGTCGCGGTGACCCACAGCCCCGGCGCTAATGCCGCCGAAGTTGCCGAGTTCGCGGTTGGTTGCATGCTGTGGTCCGCCAAACGGCTCGGCGATTTTCATGACAACCAGCGTGCCCATCGCTGGCAGCTTCTCGCTCTCGACAGTCTCAGTGACAAGCTGGTGTTGGTGGTAGGATTAGGGGCGATCGGTAGCCGAGTTGCTGCCCTGGCCAAGGCCTTTGGCATGTACGTCGTAGGCATTCGCCGTTCCCCTGAAGTGCTTGCCCAAGTCGATGTGCAAGGCACCTTGGCCGATCTCCCCAACTTTTTACCCATTGCCGATTTCGTCGTGCTGGCCCTGCCGTTTACTGAAGAGCACCGTGGGCTCATCACTCAGTCGGCTTTAGCGCTGATGAAGCCGACGGCCACGCTGATCAACGTCGCTCGGGGAGCAATGGTGGATGTGACAGCGTTGCAAGAAGCCTTGGTAGCAGGTCGGCTGCGACAGGCATGCCTGGATGTTCTGCCCACTGAACCCTGGCCGGTGGAGGACGATCTGTGGGACACTCCCCGCCTCCTGCTCACGCCGCACAACGCGTGGTCTTCGCCGCTCTATCTGCCGCGCGTGGCGAGTTTATGGCTCGAGAACCTGCGGCGCTACGTGCGGGGGGAAGAGTTGCTGCAGAGGATCTCGTGAAAGCAGAGAAAATAGAGGAAGGTGGGCAGTGCCCACCCTCCATGACTGCCCATATCAATTTGTGTTCCGGGAGGTGATCCCAAGCCTGTCATTCTGAGCCGCAGGCGAAAAATCTCGGCTAGAGACGAGACCTTACCGGCGTTTGAACACGGCGCCTGAGCGTGCCGGTAGGTTGAGCCTGATAAGCCCCGTGTGATCGACATGAGCCGAGAGCCCACTGAGCACGTCGCGGAACTCACCGCGTAACTATCCGGCCTGGAGGGAAGAACTGGCCGCCGGGTTGGAGTGGCTCTTTCAAGCTGATAGCTGACCGTTCGGCTGACACTGCCAGCCGCCCAACGGCCTACCCGTCTTCAGTCCGTGGAGACTGGTGCTTTCACTTCCTGCACGCCGCCGTCTTTCTCTACCTTCAAGGACTGCACCTCTGCTATTTCCTTGAAGCGAGGAGTATTGGGTGCTAGGTTGTCCCTGGTAGGAATCTTCCTTACCAAGGAGGTGGGCCATGGACCGAAAAGCAGTCATCACCGCGCTCAACGAGGCGCTCGTGCTGGAATATGCGGCAGTGGTGCAGTACGCGCAATGTAGTTATTGCGTGAAAGGCTTCCGTCGGCTCGCGGTTGCTGGGTGGTTCTTCGAACAGGCAACCAAATCACTCACCCACGCTCGAATGATCGGCGACAAGATCGTTGCCTTAGGCGGCATGCCCGCCACCCGTGTCGGACCTGTAAAGGAAGCACAGGATCTCACCGGCATGGTCAAGCTGTCGCTGGAGATGGAGCGCCACTCCGTTACCTCCTATCAGGCGGCGCTGGCGTTGGCGGCCGAGGATACGGCGCTGCGTGTCTTGCTGGAGAGCCGGATCGAGGACGAGCAGGCCGACGTGGAAGAATTGGAGAAGATGCTCGCCGACCCTGGTCAAGGAGGCACGGGCGAGCTGTAGCTGCCCTCACAACGTCCCCTTGCAGTGCGGAGAGCAACTCTGGTGAACGCCGGGTGCCGGTTGTACCGCGCCTGGCATGTCCGCGACGGATCCCAAGGTGACGAGGGTATTCTTTGCCCCGATCCATGAGTGGTGCTCCAGATGATTCCTTCTTATCTGGACATCTTCCTGGAAATCACAGGGTATGGACGACATAGCCCCGATATTCTTCCCAGCGGTCGGCCGGGTTGGGCTGCCAGAGGTTCCCAGCATGCCAGCGCTGGTGGATCTGCGCACCTTTGGGACCGTGGATCTTGCCGATGAATCGTCGAGGTAATGGCAGCGACTTCAGCATCTCAGAGCGAATG
>JBGPOI010000591.1:0-3377 GCA_041487975.1 Binatia bacterium
CAAGCTGACCCGCGCGCTCCCGGTCCACTTTGATGTCAACGGTTGGATAGTCCAAGGGTTGCCCAAACTGCAGGTCTCGCAGTGCGGAGATCTTCTGCATCTCGGCCATCACTTTCTCAGCGAACGCCCGGTTCGCGGCAAAGTTAGGCCCGTTCACGGCGACTTCGATGGGGGTCGGCGCGCCAAAGTTCATGATCTGGCTGACAATATCGCCAGCCTCAAAAGAGAGGGTCGTGCCTTCCGGAAGGCGGGTGGACAGCTTGATCCGCAACCGCTCTTTGAATTCATCGAGCCGAATATGCGCCGTTGGCTGCAACGCGACGAGCAGGACAGCCTCGTGCGGCCCGCTCGTCCAGAGGTAGATCGTGTTGATCGGATAACTCGGCGGTTGCGTCCCGACGAACCCGAGCGTGGTCGCGACATTCTCCGGCCCCGCCTCAGCGCGAATGACCTCCAGCGCCTGTAATGCAAGGATCTCGGTGCGCTCGACACGCGTTCCTGTCGGAGCGCGCAGCCGCAGTTGAAATTGGCCGGTATCGACGCTGGGAAAAATGTCCGTGCCCAGGCGGCGACCCACCAGGACGATGCCAGCAACTGTAACAACGACATAGCAAACCACCAGAAGCCCACGAACGCGCAGGGAGCGTTCTACCAAGCGCTCATATTTCTTTTGCATCCTCTGGAAGAACGACTGACCGTGATCTGCCTCATTTCTCTCATGGAGGAGCCACGTGGAGAGCACTGGGACGAGGGTGGTCGCCAGGACATAGGACGCCAGCATGGCAAAGCCGACGGCAAGGGATAAGTGGACAAAGAGCGCACGCGAGATGCCAACCATGAAAAAGGATGGCACGAAGACTGCCAAGACTGCCAGCATCGCTAGCAGAAGCGGGGTCACGGTCTCGCGCCCCGCTTCGAGCACAGCCCGGGCGCGCGGCTCTCCGCGTGCCAGATGAGTGTGGATGTTTTCAATGGCAACTGTTGCCTCATCGACCAGAATGCCGGTGGCGAGCGCTAGGCCCCCTAAAGTCATGATATTCACCGTCTGTCCAGCTAGCCACAATCCTACCAGCGCCGCCACCAATGCGAAGGGAATAGTTGTGACCACGATCAATGCGCTGCGGAGATCTCGCAGGAAAAGCAGGACCATTATGCCTGTCAAAAACGCCCCCAGTGCCCCTTCAAGCACGAGGCCGCGAATGGCATTTTTTACATACGTCGACTGATCAAATTCAAAGCTCACTTTAATGTCATCGGGAATCAGCGTCTGCATGCTCGGCAGTGCTGCCTTCACCCGGTTCACAACGTCAAGCGTGGAGGCGTCCGCCCGCTTGGTCACGGGGATATAGACGGTCCGACGTCCATTGACGAGCGCATACCCAGTCAAGACATCGCTGCTGTTCTCAACCGTCCCGATATCTCGCAAGAACACAGTCGGTCCCGCACCGGTTCTGATCGGTAACCCGCCCAAGTCTTGGATCCGCGGCACGATCGAATTCAGCGGTGCCAGGCGATTCAACTCCCCAATCCTGACATTGCCAGCAGGCAAGATCGTATTGCCCGCTGCTACTGCCTTGATCACCTCTTCAGGTGACATTTGGTATGCACGGAGACGGTCGGGGTCGACATGAATAACGACCGTGCGTTGGTTGCCGCCGAACGGGGGCGGGGCAGAGACACCCGGCAGGGTCGCGAACATGGGCCTGACACGGAAGAGAGCGAGATCTTGGATCTCCCCAACACCACGCGTCTCGCTCGAAAAGACAAGCTGCCCAACCGGGACGCTCCCAGCATCGAAGCGCACGACAAACGGTGAGACCGTCCCGGACGGCATAAAGGCACGGGACCGCTCGACATACGAGATGGTTTGCGCCAGGGCCTGACTCATATCCGTTCCCGGATGAAAGTAGAGCTTGATCAGACCGACATTTTGGATGGATTTCGATTCCACATGCTCAATGCCCGTAATGTAGAGAAAGTGGTACTCATAATAGGAGACGAAATATCCCTCCATCTGCGCCGGATCCATTCCGCCATAGGGTTGCGCCACATAAATCACCGGAAGATTGAGGTTGGGGAAAATATCCACCGGCATACGGAGGAATGCCAGCACCGCACACAACGCCACACCGATAACGGCGATGAGAATCGTGATCGGACGTCGGAGGGCAGTGTTGATGAGCCACATACTACTTACTCCTCGGAGAGGGGGTATTCACGACGTGTTGCAGAAATGGGGTTAGATCACCTTGGCTCCGTGCTGCCGCGAGCAGAGCACGCCATACGCCTAATCGGGCGAGCGCATCATCGACCTCAGCCTGAGAGAGCAGTCGTTGCACGTCGGCAATGTCAGTGATGGTCGCTAAGCCAAACTCGTAGCGGGTCCGGACTTGCGTTTCTGCTTCTTGTGCAGCCTTGAGCTGAAAGGGAGTGTTTTCTGCGATGCGCTGCGCGGCCTCAGCCAGGGCCCGCGCGCGGGCGTCCTGGGCAGTCAGGCTCTGGATGGTCTGCTCGTAGCGCGCCCGTTCTGCCGTTTCATTGCTGGCTTCCGCTTCGCGGCGCGCACGGAGTGCGAAAATGTCGAAGAGGGGAAAACTCACGGATATGCCCGTAGCCCAGTTGGGGGTATCGGGGAGAAGACCCTTTCCTTCTATCAGTCGTCCGTGCAGTTGTGCTCCAGTTCCACGTCCCGAGAAAGCAGCTTGCAGATTGAAGCGCGGGAAGTAGGAACGATCTAATACGTGCTCTCGGGCGCGTACCGTTTCCACTGCAGCCGCCTGCGCGCGGGCAAGGGGGTGAGAGTCGAAATTAGGAACCGGCAAAGCCGTTGCCGGCGGAAGCGCGAGCAACGGGCCAGGGTCAACGGCGACTGAAGTCCCTGCAAGGCCCAGTGCCTCGGCAAAGGTGGCTTGACTGAGTGCAGCGGTCTGCTGCGCCTGGATGAGTTGGTTTCTCGCTACTGCCAGTTCAGCGTCTGCGCGTGAGGCATCTGCACCCGGGCGGAGCTGATTCTGCACTAAAACATGAACAGACTGGGTGAATACTTGTAAGCGCTCAACGTTGGCTTGAGCCGCGCGGACTGTTTGCTCTGCCGCCAGTACCGCTAAGAAAGCATCGGCTGCCGCTGTGGCAACGTCGAGTCGCGTGACCTCCACGCCTGCATTCGCTTGATTCATCGCCGTGCGCGCAAGCTCGACATTGGCATTGCGCAGTCCAAAATCGAAAGGCTCCCACGAGAACAGTACCCCTCCTGCACTGCCCCAAGTGCTCGTATAGGATTTGGTACCGAGTACGGGCCCGGAAATTGACGAGATGACCGATTGAGGAAGCAACAGGCCGAAAACGTTATTTCTGGTCGCCCGGTTCTCTTGCCAGAG
>JBGPOI010000592.1:0-3373 GCA_041487975.1 Binatia bacterium
CAAGGATCGTAACGCGGGTGTCGAGTGCCGCCGAAACGGGAGGTGCGGAAGACTGTGCGGCGCGGCACAGGTCACAATTGCCGCAGGTATGATCTACCGGCACCCGCTCCCCGAAATAACGCAGGATAGCCGCTCGGCGGCATCCGTCGGTCGTAAGGTAATCAAGCATCTCGCCCAGCCGGCGATAGTCGGCCTCTTGCCGTTGCTCGAGAAACGAGAAGTCCAGCCGCAATGCCTCTGCGCCTTTGTTGCTGAGCAAGCGCGCGGTTTGCCCGGTTCGCTCGATATAGCCCTGACCCTGTAACAAGGTGAGAGCAACATTGACTTTTTCCTCACTCAACCCTTGCACCCGTGTCGGCATCTCGCGTGGGGCAACACCCTGACTCAAGAGTTGGTAGATGCCGCGCACCTCACCAGGGTTGGGGTGACGCAGTTCAATAAAAAACCGCTGCAGGCCGCTGTCACGTTTATCGTAGAGCACCAGGCACTGGGCCGGCTCGCCGTCACGCCCAGCCCGACCTGCCTCCTGGTAGTAAGCTTCCAGTGACCCGGGGTGTTGGTAATGAATAACCGCACGCACGTCCGGCTTGTCGATCCCCATACCAAACGCCACTGTGGCGACGATGATCCGCGTTTTCCCTGCGGTGAAAGTTTGTTGATTGGCGCGGCGCACGCCAGATTCCAGGCCGGCGTGATAAGGCACGGCCACGCCAGGTTCGTGCTGGTTGAGCAGCCCCGCCAACTCTTCGGCGTTACGCTGGCGAGACACGTACACAATACAACTGCCAGTGATTCCCTGCGCCAGGGCGACGAGGGCCTCGGGTTTGGCCTTAGCGGTGCAGGGGAGCACCCCGAAGAATAGATTGGGCCGATCAAAGGAGTTGACCAGGAGAAACGGATCGACCAGCCCAAGTTGCAGCGCGATCTCGCGCCGCACCGCTGGTGTGGCGGTGGCCGTCAGGGCGAGCACCGCGTGCGGGTGAACCGCGGCGATGGCAGAACGCAGGTGCAGATAGTCCGGCCGAAAGTCATGGCCCCAGTGGCTGACGCAGTGCGCTTCGTCCACTACGAACAGACTCACCTGGACTTGCTTGAGCAATTCGACAAACCCGGCGGCGGCAAAACGCTCGGGCGCGACGTAGAGGAGTTTGAGCCGCTGCTCACTCAGCGTCTGCAGGCGCTGCTCGATCTCGGCCCGCGACAGGCTGGAATTGATCTCGGTCGAGTGCAGAATACCCCGGGCGTGGAGCTGATCGACCTGATCTTTCATCAGAGCGATCAGTGGAGAGACAACGATGGTCACCCCTGCGCTCAGCAACGCCGGGAGTTGGTAGCACAAGGACTTACCACCGCCGGTGGGCAGGATCGCTACCGTGGAACGACCAGCCAGCACGGCTTCAATGATTTCCCGCTGCCCGGCACGAAAGCGAGCGAAGCCAAAGTGGCGTCGCAGGGCGCCAGTCAGCACGTCCTGTGGCTCGGCGTCGGGGAGAATATCAGGCATGGGAAAATACGGATTATAGACCGCACAAGCCAGCAGCCTGTGCCACCCCAAAAAGTTGGGGTTGTGAAAATGGTGGCGCAACCGGCCCGGCTGCGCGCTCTCACAGACGGTAAGGTGGGCAGTGCCCACCCTACTCAGTCCTCAGCACTCAGTCTTCAGTCCTTCATGGTTACCATCTTATCCGGGTCGCCAGGCACTGTACCGGTGCGGATCTTCTCCGGCATCTTGGGGTCGGCGTTCTCCCACACCAGGAGCATCGACCGCTCGGGTGCAAAGCCTTGATGCTGAATGTCCGAAGGCATGGCGCACACATCGCCAGGACGCATGCGGACATAGGCTTTGAGTTCGCCGGTGTTCTGATCGCACACTTCCCAGTCGATCTGGCCGTTCAACTGGATAAACCACTCGACCCGATCGTTACCGTGCTTGACCGGTAGCCGGTGTTCTTCAGTGGTCGGGCAGAACAAACTGTGCTCCAGTACGGACACGATCGACGGATTCCAGGTGACGTCCGAGCGCGCCAGGTATTCGTAGAGGTTCACCAAACCAAATTTGCTCTCGTGGCCGGGTTTGATGTGCATCTCCCCGTGCTGGAACTGCATTCCTTTGAACCCTGAGTTGATGGGGAACTCCGGATCCTGACGGTCTTCTTGCTTGACGATGCGGGTGGTGACCGTGCGCTTGCGGTGAATTGCCCCGGGGTTGCCGGCACGCTTGGGTCCGATCGCCGAGCCGGTCTCGCGCGGCGCGGCGAAGGGGTCAAAGTCCGCCGGGATCCAGTCTTCCAGAATCTGGGTGAAGACTCGTTCGACCTCTCCGCGCTTCAGCTCTTCGGCATGCCAGAGGCCGTTCTGACGCAAGGTCTTGTGATACTTGCCGCCGAAGACCTCGACCGTGCCATAGTGGTTGATGGTGCCGAAGATGTCATCGAACTTGACCATGCCGTAGAAGAAGCTCCAAGCGATGTCACGCTGCAAGGGTCTGAGGAAGGCGTCGATGTCTATCTTGTGTTCCATCGGTTTGCCTGCCTGAGTCGGAAAGTAGACGTGGGCGAAATAGTCATCGCGAGTGAAACGAAATCCGCCGAGTTGGAATTCTTTGTAGGTGTCCATCGGGTGCCTCCTTATGTCCATCCGTCGCAAATTGCTTCCCAGGCGAATACGGTATCGTCGCTCTGTTTGGCCTGTTGCAGGAGCAGCGAGCGGCGGCTGGCGCTGAGTTTATAGGCCATGCCTTTCGGCAACAGACACAGATTACCCTCGCGCACGACGAGGTAGCCCACTTCCTCGCCCGGCACTGCGCTGTGTCCGCCGGCCGGTAACTCGACCCGGGGCTCGATGAAATCGACCCGCACTTCTCCCTCCAAACAAAGGAGAAACTCATCGTGTGGCTGCAAGCGCCAGTGCGGCATGACTCCCTCGGCCACCACGCACTCGATGACATAGGGCCCGTTCTTGGCGACCGCGAGTTTCTCGTACGGCTGCGCCCGTGCGCCGATTTCGTAGACGTTGGAGTAGACGTAACGCTTGACGCTCTCATGCGGGTCAACGATATCGACCCCGCCCTTCGCATGTCGGGCGAGACTGCCAGACAGCGGTATATCTCTACTCGGTTCCATACTCCCTCCATTTGCCCTTCTGCACAGACTGGTAGCTGACCGCCGAGGGCTGAACAATACCTCTATTTTTTCGGCTCGGGGGGTGTCGGAGTCGGATCTTTGGTGGCTTCGGCTCCTTGGCGAACGAGTTCCTTGACAACTGCTGGGAACGGACTTTGCTCGTAGCGTTTGGCAATCTGTGGCAGCAGCACGGTTAAGAAGACGACCAAAAGCGCCAGGAGGAAGAGAAAGCGCATGATCTTGCTCACCGC
>JBGPOI010000593.1:0-3354 GCA_041487975.1 Binatia bacterium
CTTTTCGGACAAATACTTGAAACGACTGGATTATGAATCGCGCTAGCAGTTGATTGGTCATCTCAATACCAGTTGGCCAGAGTACAACCGCTCCTTTGCGCATCCGTTTCGTTGGTCGTGGACTCGTCGTCATCTCTATGAATGGGCGAAGAAGAAAGGCTCCTCAATTTGTACGAAAACTTTTGCTACTGTTCGCTAGGCATCTTTCGGGATGTTCAGATCACTGCGTGAGCGAGGTCTGCTCGCCAACAGTTTTCCCATCCGTCCACGCCACCCACACGCCCTGATCAGCTAACCGGCGCAAGGCGGTTTCCACCGCAGGCTGAGACCAGTCGTTGTAGCCAATGTGGTGATAGACCACGTTCCCCTGACGATCGATAATAAAGGTCTCAGGGTATCCCGTCACGCCATACTTTTTCCCCACCTCCCCCTGCACATCAAGAAGGACAGGAAAAGTGAAGCCTCCCTCTTGCAGATAAGGCACGACGGTGTTCTGGCCGTCCACATCCTGACTGACGGCCAGTATGAGGAAATCCGTACTCTTCATCCGTCGATAGAGCGTCTCCATGGTCGGCATTTCCTGACGACAGGGTGGGCACCAGGTGGTCCACACATTGAGCATCACCACCTTGCCCTTGAGTTGGGAGAGGCGCACCACTTGTCCCCTCAGGTCAGGCAAGAGAAAATCCGCAGCGGGTTTACTGGTTGGAGCAGGCGAACGGGTGACTGTCAGCAAAAATACACAACCGACGACAATCAACCCGAGGATCAGCCACTTTCTCACCGCCGCTTCTCCCGCGCCAGTCTGGGAGCGGGTGCGACCACTGCCGGTTGCTCTTCCCGTTTGGCAATGAGCCTGACGGCACCGACCAGCACCAGGCAGACGCTCACCAGCTGCGCCAGGGAAAGCCCCAATATCAACGGAGGATTGACACGGACAAATTCGAGCAAGAAGCGGGCGATGCCCGCCAGGAACAGATATCCCCAGAATAAAGCTCCGGCCCGATGGGGCGTGTTACGGCGGCTCCACAAAACCGCAAAGATCAGCACGTAGGCAATCGTCTCGTAGAGGGGGGTGGGATGAACGCGCACCCCGGGCGGAAAATCCCACCCGACAATCGCTCGCGTATAGGCTACGCCCCAGGGCAAGGTGGTCGGCGGGCCCCAGTCGCCGTCGCCGGCAAGGTGGCAGCCGATGCGGCCGATGCCGTGGCCGAGTGCAATCGCCGGCGCCACGGCATCCATGACCTCAAGCCAGGACAGGCCGTGGCGTTGGATGCACCAAGTGACTGCCGCGACTCCACCGATGAGCCCACCATACCAGGTGAAGCCGGCGCCAGTGAAAATCAAGGACCAAGGGTCGGCAACAAAGGCCGGCCATTGTTCGAGAAGAAAAAACAGTCGCGCCCCGCCCAGGCCACCGACTGCGGCCCACAGCACGAGCGTGGAAGCAAAATTGGGATCTTTCCCTTGCCGCTGGAGTTCCTTGCCCAGCACCCAGCCGGCCGCCAGGAAACCGAGCGCCATCATAACTCCATAGCTGTAGATCGAGAGCGGTCCAAAATGCAGAAGTACAGGATACATGTTTGGATCATAGCTCAGGAAGCACAGCGCTGCCAAGCGAGTCCTTGTCTCTAGCGCGCGACTGGGCTAACAATCGTCAGGCGACAAGCAGGAGCGGCAATGCGCGCAGTGATTCAGCGGATCAGCGAGGCCAGCGTCCAGGTGAACGGCGAGTATACGGGCCAGATCGGATTGGGCCTGGCCGTGTTCTTGGGCATCGCGACTGACGACACGCGGAACGACGCGGATTACTTGAGCGGAAAAATCATCGGCCTGCGCATCCTCCCCAATGACGCCGGCAAATTCGCCCACTCGGTGCAGGAGGTGAACGGCTCGATCCTGGTCATCTCGCAGTTCACCCTGTATGGTGACTGTCGGAAAGGCCGCCGACCGTCGTTTACCGCTGCCGCTGGAGTGGACAAAGCTTTGCCGCTATACGAATATTTCGTGGAAACGTTGAGACGGAAGCAGGTGCCTGTGGCGACCGGTCGTTTTCAGGCAGCGATGGCCGTCCATTTGGTCAACGATGGGCCGGTGACATTGATTATTGATAGCTCCAGACAGGGTGACTAACGCGTATGGCAAAAGCCGGCTTTTGGGCGATTGATCCAACCCGCAAGATCAGCTTCGGCAGGGATGGCTGGTGGTATGCCAACGACGAGCGTATCCACAACCGTCGCATTAACATCTTGTTCAGCCAGCATTTACGGAAAACACCGGCAGGAACCTACGAAATCGCCATCGGCTGGGACAAGGTCGCGGTCGAAATCGACGATGCGCCGTACGTGGTGACGCGTGTGAGCGGTGACGCAGAGCAAGGATTGACCTTGCGGCTCAACGATGAGAGCGAAGAGTTGCTCGACCCGGCAACCCTCTCCATCGGTCAGGAGAACATCCTGTACTGCCGGGTCAAAGGTCGGGAACACACCGCCCGCTTTTCGCGCCCGGCGTACTATCAACTCGCGGTGTATGTGGAGGAGGACGCTAGCACAGGCACGTTCTTGCTTCGCCTTGAGGACGCTGCCTATGCGATTCTGTCTAGAGTCTAGAGTCAGCAGAAAAGCTGATAGCTGATAACTGACCGCTGACCGCTTTCCTCCTATGCACATCGTCTTCGTCGAGCCAGAGATTCCCCCCAACACTGGCACAACTGCACGTCTGTGCGCGGCTACCAATACCAGTTTTCATCTTGTTGGCCCGTTAGGCTTCTCGTTGGAAGATCGCTATCTCAAACGGGCAGGGTTGGATTACTGGCCGCACGTGGACGTGCACTACTACCCACACTGGGCGGATTTTCTCGTTCGTCGTCCGTCTGGTCGGCTTCTCGCCTTTTCCGCCAGAGCGACCCGATCGTACACTCAAGTGCGTTACGCTGTGGACGATTTGTTAGTCTTTGGCAGCGAGACCCGCGGCTTGCCGGACAACATTCGTGCGGCTCTGAGCGATTCTCTCTACACCATTCCCATGCAGGGGACGCATGTTCGTAGCCTCAACCTAGCCAACGCCGCCGCGATTGTGCTGTACGAAGCGCTGAGACAGTTAGGGAAAACTTAAGGCCATGCTCCCGCCTTCGGCGGGTGGAGCAGCGCTTCGTCCGCAAGCCGCATTGGGAATAGGTCGCTGGAGTTTGCCTGTCGGTCTCGTCAGCAGTATGGTGACAAGACCGACGAGGAGCAAGCAATGAGTACGGCAACAGCTACCGCTTCTTCCTGTATCATTCGCAGCCCCGAGGTGTGTGGCGGTCAGCCCGTCATCGCTGGCACCCGCACGCCCGTGAAAAGCATCGTCGGC
>JBGPOI010000594.1:0-3353 GCA_041487975.1 Binatia bacterium
CAGCAGTAGCCAAAGGCTAACAATTACTCAGAACACCGGACAGCCAAGAAAGTCGTGAAGGTAAACGGTAGACGGATACCACTGAATGTGCTGCAGTGTCAAACGCGACTGTCTTGTGACAAGAAGGTCAAAGAGGATCAGATTTCACGAAGAAAGAAAAGAAAGAGTGGAAGCGTAACCCAATTGCAGAACGGACTTTCTTTCTGTAACTCCTTCCTCTTCCAGCGTGCAGCAACACCCGCTGCCCTTTGTTCCCTTAGCCACGCAGCTTCATCCTTCTTTCATATCAGGCATTGCAGAGATGATGCTCACGATGCCCCTCCTCTCTTGCCCTCCTCTGCCCAAACACGCTAAACCCTCTGCAAAAGGAGGGAGCCCCATGCCAACCGAACCGATCGGCAGCCTCGACCATCTGGCTTTTGCCGTGCACAGCATTGTCCAGGCTCGGACTTTTTTTGAAGGCGCGCTCGGCGCGAAGTTTCGCTATGTGACCGAAGGCCGCGGCGGCGGCTTCCGCTACGCCGTGCTTGATCTCGCCGACTTTACTATCGAATTATTGGAACCAGTCGATCCCAAGGGGTTCGTGGGAACGTTTCTGGAGAAGCGCGGGGAAGGAGTTCACCACATCACCATGCAGGTGCCAGAGTTAGGAGAAAAGATCGCTTTCTTAGAAGGTCAAGGATTGCGGATCGCTGATAAGCGTGAGAAAGACTCGCGATTAATCGAAGCGTTCATCTCGCCTAAGAGCGCCTGTGGTGTCCTCTTCCAATTAGCCGAGACTCAACCCGCTCTCAACAACGAGCCATACTGGAAGCGAGGCGGATGATGTTCGGCAAAATTGCACTTTCGATTGACAAGCGCAGAGAGCCAGCAGGATAATGCCCTTTGGTCCGGGGTGGGTATGGAACATAGACTCGCCGCCATCCTCCATGCTGATGTCAAGGGCTACAGCCGCCTTATCGCAGCAGATGAGGGCGCCACTCTGCATACCTTAACCCCCTATCTCCAGATGATGAACTCCGCGGTGCAGCAGCACGGGGGCCAGGCAGTAGGCTCCCGCGGGGACAGCCTGCTGGCCGAGTTCCCCAGCGTGGTGGAAGCCGTGCAGTGCGCCGTGGAGATGCAGCGCGAACTCAGGGTCCGCAATGCCGAGCTGCCGGCGGACAGGCGGGTCGAGTTTCGCATGGGCATCAATTTGGGCGAGATCGTTGTTGAGGGAGATCAGATCCACGGGGATGGGATCAACATTGCGGTGCGGCTGGAGGGGTTAGCCGAAGCGGGTGGAATCTACATCTCAGAGATCGTGCAGGAGCAGGTCAGGAACCGGCTGCCGCTGGGGTATGAATACATCGGCGAGCAGACGCTCAAGAACATTGAGAAGCCGGTGCGGGTGTGGCGAGTGGTGATGGATAAAGCCGCGGCGACCGCGGCAAATCGATCCGTGCTTCGACAAGCTCAGCTTCGTAGGGTGGGCACCGCCCACCGCATTTGGGTGGTTGTAGGTGGGCTGGCGCTCATCATGGGCGTGATTGTGGCCGTGCGGTATCTTTCTCGTCCCCCACTCAGTCCTCAGTCCTCAGCACTCGTTACTCAAGAAGTGCAGCCTGCGCTTCCGCTCCCCGACAAGCCCTCTATCGCCGTGCTGCCCTTTACGAACATGAGCGGCGACCCCGAGCAAGAATATTTCAATGAT
Source organism: Binatia bacterium (assembly GCA_041487975.1). Classification (GTDB taxonomy): domain Bacteria; phylum Desulfobacterota; class Binatia; order Bin18; family Bin18; genus JACQEL01. The sequence continues at coordinate 1,694 of JBGPOI010000594.1, forward strand.
GGGATGACCGACACCCTCATCACTGACCTCTCCCAGCTTTCCGGGCTGTTCGTCATCGCCCGCAACTCCGCCTTCACGTACAAGGGAAAGCCGGTGAAGGTGCAGGAGGTGAGTAAGGAGCTGGGGGTGCGCTATGTGTTAGAGGGCAGTGTGCAGAAAGCAAACAACCGGGTGCGTATTAACGTCCAGCTGATAGACGCCACCACGAGCGGGCATGTGTGGGCGGAGCGGTATGACCGCGAGCTGAAAGACATCTTTGCGCTGCAAGATGAGGTGACGCAGCGGGTGGTGGCGGCCTTGCAGGTCAAGCTGACCGAAGGGGAGCAGGAGCACCTGGTGCGCAACAACACGGACAATGTCGAGGCCTATGACTCCCTCTTGCGCGGGCGGACGTATTATCTCCGTTACACAAAGGAGGCCAATGCCCAGGCACGCCAGATGTTTGAGCATGCCATAGAGTTGGACTCCCAGTATGCCGATGCGTACACAATGCTGTGTTTTACCTACTGGCTGGAGTGGTTCTTGCAATGGAGTCAGAACCCGGCGCAATCGCTGGAGCGATTTGCTCAGCTGGCACACCAGGCTATTGCCTTGGATGACTCCTTGCCCGCGCCCCATGTTGCCCTGGGCTATGTCTATCTGTGGAAAGACCGGCAGTATGAACAGGGTATCGCTGAGTTACAGAAGGCTGTGAGCCTCGCTCCCAACAATGCAGACGTTTATTTCGCGCTGGCAGAGGGGCTCAATATAGCAGGGCGGCCTGCAGAGGCCTTGGGGCCGATCCAAAAGGCGATGCGCCTCAATCCCCATTATCCAGCCAACTACCCCTTCAATTTGGGATGGGCTTATCAGGAGACAGGGCAGGTCGAGCAAGCGCTTATTGTGTACAAGAGAGCGGTCAACCTCAACCCCGATTTTCCCGCGACCCATCTCCAGTTGGCTGACCTCTATAGTGATTTAGGCCAGGAAAAAGAAGCGCGGGCGGAGGCAGTAGAAATCCTGCGGATCAGCCCGAATTTCTCAGTGGAAGAGTTCAAGCAGAACAATGCTTATGCCGACCGAGCACGATTAGAGCGTTTTGCGGCAAACCTGCGCAAGGCGGGGTTGAAGTGAGAACAGGAACGCGCTTCGCTCCTACCCCTTTCACTCATCGTCCCCCCAACTTGCTCGTTCCTCTGCTAGGTATTGATCGATCTCTTCCTTGGTCCGTCCTGGTCGAGCCGGAGGCGTACGATTCAGAAACCGTTGAATGCGCTCCCAGCTTCCAGGCGGAGGTTCCGGAGCAGCTTCAGTTAGCACGATGACTTCAGCCGCCCCCGGTGGCACCTCAGGAGGTAACGTGATTTTCAGTTCACGACTTTCCGGAACAACAACGTGAAGCTTGATGGCGTTCATATTCTTCTTTCCTCTCAGCGAGTTTTTACTTTACCTGACCCATTCACTTATCCGCAAATAGCGTACAGTGGATGATTGTTACCTGAGAGGCGTATTGGGTAAGATGCATACCTCACAGATACTGGTCCAGCTTGCCCTTGGGCGCATTCTCTTCACAGTAACGTCGATAGGTCGGCCGTTCCGCGACGAATTCGAACTGCGGTACCGCATAGCCACAACTGGTGTGAGCCTCGGCGAGGTGCAGGACGATGAGCTGGCGAATCCA
>JBGPOI010000595.1:0-3352 GCA_041487975.1 Binatia bacterium
AGAGGAACCGCGCCATCTCGCGGTGCAAGAAACCATTGAGAATGGCGGTCGCGGTGCGCCTGCTGTCCTCCGGATCAACACACAGTTCGCGGGAGAACAGCACCGGCACGGAACCAAGCAGGTGACCGGGAAAGAGCTTTATATAACGGCGCTTGAACTCGCGTTCGCCGGCGCCACCCTACGGTTCAGGAAAAGATACCACGACCCATTGCGCGCCTTTGTTGAGCAACTCTCGCATCGCCCGCACGATGAGTGGATCCAAAGCCTCGCCCGCGGTCTCGCCGACGTGCAGCCCCACGACTCGATCACCCACTAGCGCATCCATCAGGTCTGGTGTGCTCCGCCGCAGACCGTAGCCATCGTCCGCCCCTTCCTGACTGGTAATCAGTCCAACCCGCACGCCCTTACGGACAAGCAAGGCGTTGGTGCCTGAGGTCGTCGAGTAGCGTACCTCCTCAACCCGACGGAGGAGTGCCGCTTCGTTTTCCAGCCCCGCCACCTGCGCCAGTCGACGAAAGACCTCGACAAAGCAGCGCATGAGATCGTAGAGGGTGGTCAAGACCTTCACACTCCACACTCGCCCATCGGCAAAAAGACAGCCGTCGGTGAAGGTCGAACCATTGTCGATCGTGACCGTCCAAGTCATCCGCAACCCTCCACTGAGATTGCCGTTTGCAGCCGATAGCCCGACCACGACGCGCACAAAAGGCGGGTGATCCTACCACGCCTTCGCCCGGGACGGAAAAGGAGGGAAAGGCAAAGAAAACGACAGGTGCTGCTGTCGTAGGCTACGCCCAGGGGGTTTCTACATCCCCCTTGCGCAGTTGGTGGGCAATGACAATCTGCTGCACCTCGCTGGAGCCGTCGTAGACTCGCGCCACGCGCAGGTCGCGCCACATGCGCTCGATCATGTACTCGGCGCGGATGTAGCCATTGCCGCCGAAGATCTGCAGCGCATCATCGACGGTCTGCCAGGCGCTCTCCGCCGCCATGAATTTTGCCGTCGAAGACTCACGGATGGCCGGCAAGCCTTGATCGAGCATCCAGGCGGAACGGTAGACCACCAAGCGTGAAGCCTCGGTGCGGACACTCATCTGCGCCAGGCGAAAAGCAATCGCCTGGTGATCAGCCAGCGGCTGGCCGAAGGTGTGGCGTTCGGCGCCATAGGCCAGCGCCAGTTCCATCGCTTTCTGTGCAGCGCCAACGCAGCGCGCGGCCAGAGTGGTGCGGCCTTCCGCCAGACAACGCTTGGCGTAATCGAAGCCTTTTCCTTCCTCGCCTACCAGCGCCTCTGCCGGCACGCGGCAGTCCTCCAAAACCACCTCTGCCACAGCAGAGCCACGGTGACCCGTGGTATCGAAAATCTGGCCGATCGCGAGCCCAGGAGAATCGGCATCGACGATGAACGTGGAAATCCCTTTGTCGGTCCGCGCGAAGAGGAAAAAGTGGTGGGCCTTAGGCGCGTTGGTAATGAAGACCTTGCGGCCGTTGAGGACGTAGTGGTCGCCCTTGCGTTCCGCTTTGGTCGCCAGTGCGCCGGCGTCAGAACCCGCACCAGGCTCAGTCAGAGCAAATGAGCCGATCCACTCGCCAGCAGCCATCTTGGGCAGATAACGTCGCCTCTGCTCCTCATTAGCAAAGCGCACGATGCCCACACAGCCGATGCCCGTGTGCACGCTGAGAAAGGTGGCCAGTCCCCACGGTCCGCGACCCATCATCTCGTGCACCAGCGCCTTTTGCGCCACCGAGAATCCCAGGCCGCCATACTCAGGCGGAATACTCAGGCCAAACAAGCCCAACTCCCGCATGCCGTCGATCAAGCTCTGGGGTAATTCACCGGTGTGCTCAATCTGTTTCCAGACGGCGTTGGCTTGCTCTTCGACAAAACTGTGCACAGATTCGCGGAGCAGCCGGTCTTCTTCGGAAATGCTAAAATCCATCACTATTCTCCTTTTTTCTCCAATGAATAAGGAGCCCAAATCATGGCAGAGTCATTCGAAGATCGCTACATGGACGTGCTGCAAAATATCGAGTCCGCCATCGTCGGTACCTACCGTCAACACCCGGAGCTGAGCGATCGGAACGTTAAAGATGTCCTGGACATCCTGACCCGCTCTTATGAGGTTGAGGCGCGCGGCCATTCCCTGCCGGCACCGAAGTTCTCTTCGCCGACAAAAGAGTTGTACGAGAACGTCCGATCGATGTGTGACTGGCGACTGGGAAAAGAGTCCTTGATAGACGAAAGCGGTCAGCCGCTGGAACGAGAGATGAGCCCGAAGACGATCAATGAAATCCTCGCGTGTCTCAAGCGTATACGTCTCTCGCTCAAGACCCATAAAAGCGGCGGGCGGCATGGGTACCTGGACTTCGTGCGCCAGTTTGTTCGGTGAGGCAAAGGACCTGCATTCTACTTTAGTCCTCCCGTCGTTCCACGTCCGCCTCGTCGAGAGGCTCCTCCACAGCGTTTCGCAGCCAGGCGGGATCGAAGCCGCTCTGCGAGCTGGCCTCGATGTAAATTACTACTTTTCCACCGTCCGATTTTTCAGCCAAGTTGGCGATAGCAGGAAAAGCCTTAAACACTTGATCGCGGGTGGCAGCAAAACTCAGCCTGACCAATCTGTTGGTCTGCTGTTCAGACGTGGCAGCAATCGGTGCCCCAGGTCCAGCGGGCCTCGGCGTAAGAACGTCTCCTGATGTAGATCCTTCGTTGACCACGGCAGGAGAGGGTACTGGAGTGGGGGCGGGAGCCGCGGCTTCGGGCATTGCCGCAGGCATCATCAAGAAACCGGACTCAAAGTCGATCTCGTCCTCGGAGAGAGTGCGACCGAAAATCACCTTCTCCCGCGGGAGCTGGTAACGACCGTCAGGGCCGAGGCTCGGGATGTAACCGCTAGTGTAGGCAAAGACACTCTCGGCGACGCCGCGTGCGATGGCCTTCCGCAGCGCCGCAACAAAGTCGAGACGCGGAGGCTCCAAAAAAGCGAAGAACGCATCCTGCACGTCGGCAGTTCTGACGCCCCATCTCGGTGCCTCGCCGGGAGCGACGGATTCCCCAAGGCGCAGCCGCTCGACAATCTTCCTCGACGTCACCGAGCCGTGGACTTTCGGGGTTCCAGCGTTCGTGAGCAACTCCATTACTCGCTCATGGATGCCAGTCGATTGCAGTGGACGACCACCCACTTCTACCGGTTCAATTTCCAGGCTACCGCTCTCCACCCGCGGGAGCCATACCGACGCGTACAAGGCACGGAATGCGGACTCGGCCGCAGCCTCTTCCGTGCGCCGTCTCTCACGCAGTTGATCGAGCTGATCTTTTGACAGACGGAGCTGTTGTTTTTTGTTCTCTACTCGC
>JBGPOI010000596.1:0-3345 GCA_041487975.1 Binatia bacterium
CACCATCTCTTGTGACACCGGCGCGATGCGGAACAGTCGAGCCTCGCGCCAGTAGCGTTCCACATCATAGTCCTTGATGTAGCCATAACCGCCGTGGGCCTGCATCGCCCGGTCCGTCGCCTCGCAGGCCGCATCCGCCGCCATGTACTTAGCGATATTCGCTTCCTTGCCGCACGGCTTGCCGTTATCGAACAGCCAGGCGGCCTTGTACACCATCAGTTCTGCGGTTTCCAGCTTGGCGAACGATTCCGCCAGGGGAAACTGAATGCCCTGGTTCATGCCGATCGGCCGGTCGAAGACTATCCGTTCCTTGGCGTACTGCACAGCTTTTTCTACCGCGCGCTTGCCCATGCCGATGCACTCGGCGGCGACGAGAATACGCTCGGGGTTGATCCCGTCAATGATGTAATAGAATCCCCTGCCTTCTTCGCCGATCAGATCTTCTTTGGGCACATACAGGTTATCGATGAACAACATGTTGGTGTCTACCGCCTTACGCCCACACTTGTGCAACTCGCGTATTTCAACCGCCTGGGGATCGATATCAGCGAAAAACAGGCTCATGCCCATGGTTTTTTTCTGCACCTGCTCGAACGGAGTAGTGCGAGTTAGGATCAGCATCTTCTTCGACTCGCGCGCCTTGGTGATGAACACCTTGCGGCCGTTGATCACGTAGCCGTCGCCCTTGCGAGTGGCGAAGGTCTTGATCTGTGTGGTGTTGGTGCCGGCGTCGGGCTCGGTGACGGCGAAGGAGACATGAGTTTCGCCGCTCAACACCTTGGGCAGGTATTTGCGCCGGGCTTCTTCGGTGCCGTATTTGATCAGCGGCTCCAGGCCGAAAATGCCCAGATGGATCGATGAACATGCTTGCGTGCCGCCACCGCATTCGGCCACGGTCTGCATCACCAACGCGGCTTCAGTAATGCCCAGGCCGCTGCCGCCGTATTCTCTCGGGATGGTGATCCCCAGCCAGCCGCCGTCAGCAAAGGCTTGGTAGAAGTCCCAGGGGAATTCGCCGGTCTCATCCCGTTCGCGCCAGTACTCGTCAGGGAAGCGCGAGCACAGCGCTCGCACCTGTTTTTTGATCTCTTCCTGTTCTTCGGTGAGTTGAAAGTCCATAGGGTATCCTCCTTGTTGTTCCCCACCACTTACCATTTGCCCCGACCCTACCGCAATTCCTTGCGTGTCCGGACCACCTGGGGTAAGGTTCGGGCGGGTGTGAGTCCGCGTTCGTGCTTCGACAAGCCTGTCCTGAGCGGAGTCGAAGCCTGTCCTGAGCAGGGTCGAAGGGGGCTCAGCACGAACGGGTATTGGCCGGTCACCCTGAGCTTGTCGAAGGGTGACCGTTTTTCAACAGTCGGTGAGGAGGGTAAGGAAGCTGCTCATGCGCTGCCCCAGCTGTGAGTCTGAAAATCCTGAGAAAGCGAAGTTCTGCATCGAGTGTGGTGGACCACTGCAGAACCGTTGCCCGAGCTGTGGGTGCGAGAATCTATCGCAGGCCAAATTCTGCGCTGAATGTGGCACGCTGCTCACGCAAAAACAAAGGGGGAAGCGGGGAAACGGAGAAACGGGGAAACGGAGAAAAGGGAAAAAGGAAACAGGTGCCCCTGGACTGCGGACTGCGGCCCCCGGACTCTGGACTCCTCCGCATCTGGCCGAACGCATCTTAGCCGAGCAGGCGGCAATGGAAGCACGCGGTGCGAGCGAGGGGGAACGCAAAACCATTACTGCCCTCTTCGCCGACATCAAAGGTTCGATGGCGCTGATGGAGGACCTTGATCCCGAGGAAGCCCGTTCCATTATTGATCCAGTGCTGGCCCTGATGATGGAAGCGGTCCATCGCTACGAAGGCTATGTGGCCCAGTCCACCGGCGACGGCATCTTCGCTTTCTTCGGCGCACCGATCGCCCATGAAGATCATCCGCAGCGGGCGTTGTACGCCGCCCTACGGATGCAGGAGGAGAGCCGGCGGTTAGCCGAGCGGTTGCGCGTGGAGAAAGGTCTGCCATCTTTGCAGATTCGCGTTGGGATCAACACCGGTGAAGTGGTCATGCGCGGAGTGCGCAAGGATGACTTGCACACCGAATACACGCCGATTGGGCACTCGACAGGATTGGCGTCGCGCATGGAAGGGCTGGCGACCCCCGGCTCGATCGTAGTGAGCGAGCACACGTATAAACTCACCGAGGGCTATTTTGAGTGTAAGCCGCTAGGAGCCGTGCGAGTCAAAGGAGTGAGTGAACCCGTCAACATCTACGAGGTATTGGGAGTAGGGCCGTTACGCACGCGACTGCAGGTGGCCGCCAGACGCGGGCTGGTGCGTTTTGTCGGCCGCCACAGCGAAATGGAATACCTCCAGCGAGCCTTCGCGCAAGCCCAGAGCGGCCACGGGCAAATCGTCGGGGTGATGGGCGAGCCGGGGGTCGGCAAGTCCCGCTTGTTGCACGAATTTAGGCTGCTGGCACAACGAGGCTGCCTGGTGCTGGAGACGTTCTCGGTATCGCACGGCAAAGCGTATCCGTATCTGCCCCTCATCGACCTGCTCAAGAACTATTTCCAGCTCACACTCCAGGATGACGAGCGGAGGAGACGGGAGAAGGTGACTGGCAAGGTGCTCACGCTCGATCGCAGCCTGGAAGATACGTTGCCCTACCTGTTCGCGTTGCTCGGGATCTTGGAGCCTACTTCGTCCCTCATGCAAATGGACCCGCAGATCCGCAAACGGCGAACCTTCGAGGCCATCAAACGACTGCTGGTGCGGGAGAGCTTGAACCAGCCGCTCATCCTCATCTTCGAGGATTTGCATTGGCTGGACAACGAAACCCAGGCGTTTCTCCTGTTGCTCAGTGAGAGTGTCGCGACCGCGAGAATCCTCCTGTTAGTGAACTTCCGCCCCGAGTACCGGCACGAGTGGGTGACGAAGACCTACTACACCCAACTGCGGCTTGATCCGCTCGGACAGGAGGACGCGCAAGAATTGCTCTCGGCGCTGGTCGGGGATGACGTTGCCCTACAGCCGCTCAAGCGATTCATCCTGGAGAAAACCGAAGGGAATCCCTTCTTTATGGAGGAGATCGTCCAGGCGTTGCGAGAGCAGAGGGTACTAGCACGACCAGACGCCGTAGGGGCGCACAGCTGTGCGCCCCTACCGAAAGATCTGCACCTCCCGCCCACCGTGCAGGGTATCCTTACTGCACGCATCGACCGACTCTCACCCGACGACAAGGCGCTCCTGCAGACCTTGGCTGTCATTGGCAAAGAATTTTCCTTTAGCTTGATGAAACAGGTGGTGAGCAAGCCGGAGGCGTCTCTACAAACTCAATTGGCCCACCTCCAGGCGGCCGA
>JBGPOI010000597.1:0-3344 GCA_041487975.1 Binatia bacterium
TACACGCCTCCCCACCTTGCCGAACGTATTCGCGCTGAACAAGTCGCGATGGAAACCCGCGGCGCGAGTGACGGGGAGCGCAAGACCATCACGGCTCTCTTTGCCGATCTGAAAGGCTCGACGGCGCTGATCGAAGGACTTGATCCCGAAGAGGCGAGAGCGATTATCGACCCCGCGCTGCAACTGATGATGGACGCCGTGCATCGCTATGAGGGCTATGTGGCCCAAGCGTTGGGCGATGGCATCTTTGCCTTGTTCGGCGCCCCGATTGCCCATGAGGATCACCCACAACGGGCGCTCTATGCCGCGCTGCGCATGCAAGAGGAGATGCGCCGGTATTCTGACCAGCTGCGGCTCAAAGGTGGAACTCCACTCTATATGCGGGTAGGCATCAATACGGGAGAAGTGGTGGTGCGTTCGATTCGCAAAGATGATCTGCATACGGACTATGTGCCGGTTGGGCACTCGACGAACCTGGCGGCCCGCATGGAGCAGATGGCGACGCCGGGGTCGATCGTGGTCACGGCCTACACGTACAAACTCACCGAGGGCTACTTCGCGTTCAAAGCCCTGGGCGAGGCGCAGCTCAAAGGGGTCGAAGACCCACTCAAGGTGTACGAAGTGCTGGGCGCTGGTCCCTTGCGCACGCGGCTGCAAGTCTCAGTGCGTCGTGGCCTGACGCGCTTCGTGGGCCGACACAGTGAACTGGAGCAGCTGCAGCGCGCGTTAGAGCAAGTGAAAGCCGGACATGGGCAAATCGTCGGTGTGATAGGCGAACCCGGCTTGGGCAAATCGCGCCTGTTCTACGAGTTCAAGCTCACCTCCCAAAGTGGTTGCCTCGTTCTCGAAGCCTTTTCCGTTTCCTACGGCAAAGCCTCGCCGTATCTGCCGCTGATCGAGTTGCTGAAGAGCTATTTTCAGATTCAGCCGCAGGACGACGAGCGCTCACGACGAGAAAAAGTCATTGGCAAAGTCCTGGGGCTCGACCGCAGCCTGGAAGACACCTTGCCGTATCTTTTCTCTCTGTTGGGCATTGACGAGCCGACCTCCAACCTCCAGCAGATGGACGCACAGATCCGGCGGCGGCGCACGTTTGAGGCGCTCAAGAAGGTATTTCTGCGCGAGAGTCTCAACCAGCCGTTGATGCTCATCTTCGAGGACCTGCACTGGATCGACACCGAGACGCAGGGGTTCCTTGATACGCTGAGTGAGAGTGTTACCAGTGCCCGCCTGCTCCTACTTGTGAACTACCGGCCTGAGTATCGGCATGAGTGGGGCAGTAAGACCTACTACACCCAACTCCGGCTCTCCCCATTGGGACGAGAAGAGGCGGAAGAACTGCTCACTTTCCTGCTGGGAACTGACACGAGTCTTAAGGCCTTGCCGCAGATCATCTTGGCGAAGACCGAAGGCACGCCCTTCTTCATGGAAGAAGTGGTGCAGACGTTAGCTGAAGAGGGAGTGCTCAGCGGCGCACGCGGCCAGTACCGGCTGGAGAAAGCGCCGACCGAACTCCATATCTCCCCCACCGTGCAAGGCGTGCTGGCGGCCCGCATCGACCGACTGGCCGCCGACGAGAAAGACCTCTTGCACCAATTGGCCGTTATTGGGCGACAGTTCCCGCTGAGCTTGGTGCGCCAGGTGGTTCCCCAGCCAGAAGAGGAACTCTACCACCTCCTCTCCTCACTACAGAGCAAAGAGTTTCTCTATGAGCAGCCGGCCTTTCCCGAGCCAGACTATATCTTTAAGCACGCACTGACCCAGGAGGTCGCCTACGGCACGGTGCTGCAAGAGCGACGCAAAGCCTTACATGAGCGCACGGCGCAGGCAATTGCAGCACTCTACAGCGCCAACCTGGACGACCATTACAGCGAGCTGGCGCATCACTACACGCGTAGTGGCAATACGGAGAAAGCCGTGGAGTACCTGCACCTGGCTGGGCAACAGGCGGTCCAACGCTCGGCCAATGTGGAAGCGATCACGCATCTGACCACCGCCTTGGAACTCCTCAAAACCTTGCCCGACACCCGCGAGCGCGCCCAACAAGAACTCACGCTGCACATCACTCTGGGTGTGCCATTAATGGCCACCCGAAGTTTTGCCTCACCGGAAGTGAAGGCTACTTATACCCGTGCCCGGGAGCTGTGCCAGCAGGTCGGGGAGACCCGCCAGCTCTTCCCGGTCCTCTTTGGGCTGCGGACATTTCATCATGTGGGGGGCGAGTTTCTCACGGCGCGAGAGCTCGGGGAGCAACTCCTGGGTCTGGCCCAGCGGGAGCAAGACCCGGCATTTCTCGTGGAGGCATATCGGGCAGTGGGCAGCACCTTATTCCATCTGGGTGAGTTCGGCGCGGCCCTGGCGCACCTGGAGCAGGGCCTGACCCTGTATGACGCTCAGCGCCACCACTCCCATACGTTCTTCTACAGCTCAATAGAGCCGGGGGTATTTGGCCTCTTCTATACAGCCTGTGTCTTGTGGCATCTGGGCTATCCGGACCAGGCGCAACAGAAGAGCGCTGCAGCGCGTACCCTGGCCCAAGAGCGGTCTTATCCATACAGCTTAGCCGCCGCCCGGGTTTATGCTGCCATGATCCACCAGTTCCGCCGGGACAGAGCACTGACCCAAGAGTGGGCCGAGGCAGGAATCACACTCGCGAGTGAGCAAGGATTTCCCGTGTGGTTAGGGCAAGGGACTGTCCTGCGGGGCTGGGCGCTGGCTGAGCAGGGCCAGAGTGAAGAAGGGATTAGCCAGATCCGCCAAGGCCTGGTCACCCACCAAGCCGTAGGAGCAGGGATATTTCACTCCTATTTTCTTGTCCTGCTGGCCGAGGCCTATGGGAAAGCGGGGCAGGCAGAGGACGGGCTTGCCACACTCGCCGAGGCGCTGACGGTGGTGGACAAAAGCGGAGAGCGTTTTTACGAGGCGGAGCTGTATCGGCTGAAAGGGGAGCTGACGCTGCAGTCTAAAGTCCAAAGTCCAAGGTCCAAAGTCGAAGAAGCGGAGAAGTGTTTTCAGCAGGCAATCGAGATTGCACGCAAACAGCAAGCGAAATCACTGGAGTTGCGAGCGGTGATGAGCTTGAGCCGATTGTGGCAGCAGCAGGATAAGCGGGAAGAAGCCCAGCAGCTGCTGGCGGAAATCTACGGCTGGTTCACCGAAGGGTTTGACACGAAGGACTTGCAAGAGGCCAAGGCGTTGTTGGAAGAATTAAGCCAGTAAATCACCGAGACATTCAGTTATCACGCATCTCACCATGCCCCGCCGAGGTTCCAGTCGCTATCTTCCTGCCCCGGAGAGCGAAGGGCAAACACAGCCCGGGTCGCGAGGGCGGGTCCTCCGCAATA
>JBGPOI010000598.1:0-3325 GCA_041487975.1 Binatia bacterium
AGGACGTGCACCTTCTTCTCCTGATACAGAGCCTGGATGTGGCGGATGAGGGTGGGAGAACTGGTGGAGAGGTCAATGTAAACAGTTCCTGGCGCCGCTCCCTGGAGAACTCCACCTTCACCCAGCGCCACGGCCTCGACTTCCTTGGGGCCGGGCAGCGAGGTGAAAATGATCTCGCTGGCGGCCGCGACCGCCATGGGGCTGTCTGCCCAGCGAGCGCCCCGCTCAATGTGTGGGTTGGCCGCCTCTCGCCGTGCGTCATACACGGTCAGCGTGTGCCCGGCGGCGAGAATATGCCCAGCCATAGGCCCGCCCATGTTACCCAGTCCGATAAAGCCAATACGCATAGTGCACCTCCGTTTTTAGGTTGGGAATTAAGGGTTAGCAGATCATAGGCTCCGGATGAATTTCACCGTCGCCGCAGCGCACTCTTCGGGTAGGGCTGCCGCAAGATGATACGCAGAACTAGGCAGGACTAGGAGACGGGAGTTGGGAATACGCTTCTGCCAATCACGCACTGTCTCTACCGAGGCCAAGGCGCCTCTATCGCTGGTGATGATCAAGGTGGGAGCCTTAATCTGCGGGAGCAGCGCCGTGATATCCATGGTCCCCACATAGCGAAAGATCCCTTCCATCACCGGTTGAGCAGTTTTCCCCATTTCCTGAATCCACCATTCTCGCATAGCGGGGCTGACCTCGCCCAGACGCCGTCCCATAGTAGACCTGGCCCAACTTTCCACCCCTTCCCGTTGTACTTGTTCGAGCCAGCCCGCGGGGTTAAGAGAACTCTGCGACAAGGTGGCAGGTCCGCCAATGACGACCAAACTTTTTACGGTGTCGGGATAATCATGCGCAAACTGCATAGCTACGCTACCCCCTATCCGTTGCCCAACGACATGCACGGCAGAAATCTGCAGCTGTTCGAGGAACCCTTGCAAATCTTTAGCCAATCCACCCAGGGACCATTGATAATCCCGGGGTGGAAGAGAAGACTGGCCGAAGCCGCGGAGGTCAGGGCGCAACACTCGGAACTGCCGGGCGAGCTGTGGTGCCCAGGCAAACCAGGCTTTACTGGTGTCCGCCACGCCGTGGATGAGTAAGATAGTCTCCGGCGTGGTCCAGGGATCGGTGTAGTCGTCCAGCTCGTAGTGCAAGTCTAACGTGTCATCGATATGCACATTTGGCATGGCTGCCGTCCTCCTGAATTTTTGCATTTGGCTAGGCCGCAACTCGGGCAGTGCATTTCTCTTTACTCCTCTTGTCCCCTTCCGCGCAAGAGAAATACCCTGCCTTGCCACAAACGCTTCACAAGAAACACGAGGCACGAGAGCTTGCTCTTGTAATTTGCGACAGAGAATGCTTTAGCGATTAGAAAAAGGAGGGAAGATCATGGCTAGATTCGACGAGTACGCCACCAAGTATCAGACCATCCGCATGGAACGGCGCAATGGCATTCTCCAGATCGCGTTCCATACCAACGGCGGTCCCTTGCAGTGGGGATTGCTTCCTCACCGAGAGTTTACTTTCGCTTTCGCCGACATCGGCAGTGATCCCGATAACCAAGTGGTGATTATGACCGGAACCGGCGACGAGTTCTCCGGTCCACGCCCGACGCCGGCGGCGCGGCCGGGAGGCAGTCCGCGCATCTGGGACAGCATCTACTGGGAAGGCAAGCATTTGTTGACGAATCTGTTGGACATCGAAGTGCCCATGATCAGCGCCATCAACGGGCCGGCACTGCGACACTCTGAGTTACCTTTGCTGTGCGACATCGTGCTGGCGGCTGAGAGCGTCGAGTTCCAGGATTCGGCGCATTTCCCCAACGGCTTAGTGCCGGGGGATGGGATGCATATCGTGTATCCGTTGCTGCTCGGCCCCAATCGCGGCCGCTATTTTCTACTGACCGGCCAGGTCCTGTCGGCGCGCCAGGCACTGGAACTGGGGCTGGTGAATGAGGTCTTGCCGAAAGAGGCTCTTTTGCCGCGGGCGTGGGAGTTGGCGGAGCAGCTCCTGCGACAACCTCCACTCACGCGTCGCTACGCCCGGGTGGTGCTGACCCAGGAACTCAAGCGCCATCTGCATGATTTGCTCGGCTATGGCTTGGCGCTGGAAGGGCTCGGGGCGTTGGATACCACACCGCCCAAAGCTTAAACTCTCCATTGTTTGCTGGTCGTTCTCGGAAAAAGTCTTCTGTGGAATAGGGTGCGTTGTGCGCACCACCTGAATAGTGCATGAGTTGCAGTTGCCCCTTGGAGGAAAGATCATGGCGAACGAGGATGTGGTCAAAGAAGCGGAAACCCAGACGCTCCAGGAAGCGACCAGAAACCTTGAAGAAAAAATCTTTGACGCAAAAGATGCGACACTGAGGTTGTCGGAAAGAACCCGGCATCTCCAAGAAAGAGTAGGGGGACTGGAAAGCCGGGTGAGATTTCTGAACCGGCTTGCTCTTGGGCTCCTCCTGGGCAGCGTAGGCGCGTTCGCCGTCATAGCCAAGGGACAACTCTCACCCTTGCACAGCCAGGTCGTTGCCCTGCAAGAAAGCATGGGCCCTCTGCAAGCGAAACTCGAAGAGTTCGACCAAACAATGAAGGCCGGTGAAAAGAGAGAAACTGCAGCGGTTGGAGAGGCAAGAATCCAGCAGTTGGAGAAGGAGGTGCTCGAATCAGTGAAAAAGGCGGCGCCGGAGATTCTCGCGGCGACATTAAAGGAGGAAGGTCATGCGCCTCCTACCAATGCTGTCGGTGGCGAAATCGTGACTCCAGTGGGAGCAGTCAAAGGCCCGGCTAGTGAAACATTGCACATCGTGGTGGGGAAAACGGACCCACAAAAAACACGCTGGATGCAGTATAACAACGGTGGGATATTCGTCGATATCGACACTTCGAGCGCCGGTTTTTCTTCAACCCCCTACTATTTTACCAGCTTGAGTGGGCACACAAACAATTGGCTGGCGCAAGGAGTCACCAGTATTTACCTGCCCACCGCAAAGGGGTTTCGTGTCCACGTAGGTCATCAAGAGTTGACTGCGGCTCAGGCGAAAAATTGGGGATGGTATATCAATTGGATCGCCGTCGGCCATTGAGCAAAAGCTGCGCATGTCCAAGATTGTTACGAGCGCTATTCCCCGAGTGACATCTAGCGGAACGTGTGCGCACTACTCTCCTCCTTATTCAGCCACTTCTTGCCGCGGCTCCGCGGTGAGATCTCCGGCCAAGGTCTCCGCCGCGAGATACACCGAGACCAGCGTGATCAGCGCCATTGCCACCATGTATGCCGCGATAGGCCAGGGCTTGCCACCCGACCAGGAAAGAAGCGCCGTGGCGAT
>JBGPOI010000599.1:0-3320 GCA_041487975.1 Binatia bacterium
CAGCGAAGGGTTTGATACAAAAGACTTGCAAGAGGCCGAGGCATTGCTGGAAGAATTGAAGTAGAAAGGAGCGCATCATGGCAATTAAACAAATTACTCCCCCACAAGCACACGGGATCTTGGACAAAGATCCTGCTGTCATTTACCTCGATGTCCGCACCTTGCCGGAATTCACCGCTGGTCATCCGCAGCAGGGTATCAACGTCCCAGTGATCTTCTTCCAAGCGCCTGGGCAGCCGGCGCCGAATCCTGACTTCCTCAAGGTCGTCGAAGCCAACATTCCCAAAGACGCTACGGTGATTGTCGGTTGCCAGGCTGGCGGGCGTTCGCAACGGGCGGCGGAAATCATGGCTCAGGCGGGCTACGCCAACGTGTCAAATATGCAGGGTGGTTTCGGTGGCGGGCAGGACCAGATGGGCCGCGTCGTGCCGGGCTGGCGAGACTCTGGCTTGCCGGTGAGCACTGAGAACGGAGAGGGCGTGAGCTACACTTCGCTGGCGGCCAAAACAGGGGTGAAGGCGTAAGGGTAGAGATCAGTCGAAGCTATCGGGTGAGAGCGATTTCTTGGCGATCGCCCAAGGCTTCGTTGATAATAACCAATTTTCCCTGGTCTTCAACTCCTAACTGCACATTGGCATTGAGTAGTTCGATACCATACACAGTACCATCTGGGGCGATGTCAACGTTCAACTCATCGCTTACGCGGATGGTTTCGACCTGCTCAGTCTTTTTGTGTAATCGCAAGTAGGCAATATTGTGACGCGGATCGTAAGTCAGTTTCATATCCTTCTCTCTGGTCGGTCAAAAATACCGCGCGGAAACTCACATCTGGTACCCTAGCGCCCGCAGGTACGCTTTCACTGCCTGCCGCAAGCTCATGTCGAGCGCATCGCAAATCAGCGCGTGTCCGATGGATACTTCCAACAGCCCTGGAATGTTCTGAGCGAAGAAAGACAAGTTGTCGAGATTGAGGTCGTGGCCGGCATTCAGACCGAGACCAACTTCCTGGGCAGTCAGTGCGGCTTGGTAATAAGCCGCGAACACTGGTTCCTTTTCGGTCGTTCCGAACATCCGAGCGTAACGCTCCGTGTACAGCTCAATGCGGTCCGTGCCGATGTCCCTGGCGCGGCGGACCTGCTCGGGGTCTGGATCGAGGAATAAACTGGTACGAATGCCATGATCGTGTAGACGTTTCAACACGTCGCCCAGCCATGCGACATCGCCTCTGAGGTTCCATCCCGCGTTGGAGGTCAGCACGTCAGGTGGGTCAGGAACCAAGGTGCATTGGGCAGGGCGGACACGACACACTAACTCAAGAAACTCCGGCGACGGGCAGCCTTCGATGTTGAACTCGACGGTGAGCATATCGGCGAGGTCCAGCACATCCTGTGTGCGAATATGACGGCCGTCGGGACGAGGGTGGGCAGTGATGCCGTGGCAGCCCGCTTCGATGCAGGTCTGTGCTGCTCGTACGACGTTGGGCTGGTCCCCGCCTCGCGCGTTGCGTAGCGTAGCGATCTTGTTGACGTTGACACTAAGTTTGACCATTGGTCTTATTGCATGCTGTGATTCAATTGGGACAACGCGCGTTCGTGCTTCGACAGGCTCAGCCCGAACGGTTTTTCAGCAAAGCCATAACGTACTCCGTTCGCCCTGAGCTTGTCGAAGGGTGAACGGCGGCGTGCTCGATGACCTAAATGAAAAGCGAATCTAGCTTACTTCGCTCTTTTTATCATCTCCAACTGGGTGAAAATTCTCTCCGACAAGCCGGCGTTAAAGGTGACCTTCTCAGGTTGTTTGAGGGGCAGCTCTACCGTGGCATGGTTGCGCTGCTCATCCACTGACACCGTGAAGTCCGGTTGGGCCAGGGAAAAGTCTCCTTCAGCAGACCGCCCGACCGAAACGGAGCCGACCTGCGTGCGCCAAAGCTGACCTCCTTTATCGTAGGCCTCCTTGTAGTAGCCAACGTATAATTCCTTGTCGATCCACAGCACCTGACGGCCGTAGGCGTACTGGGGATCTTTGGCTATGGCCTCCACGACCCACACCGGTCTCTTGACGAGGGCATAATTTGTCGGCCACCAGGCGTCACCACTCCAGCCCTTTGCCTCCCAACCCAGTTCGAGAAAGTTTTGTAGGTTGTCAAATTGGTAGCCTTGCCGTGTATGCTGCAAGGGTTTGGGATTCGGCAGGGTGTAGGGAACCAGCGCCTCCTGCGTGCCGACAAATTTCCAGGTGAAATACTGTATTTTGCCAGAGAATAAGTAGGGGTCATCGTGGGCGAGGTCCGAACCAAATAAACCGTCCGAGCCGTTGGCCGGAGGACGTTGCCGCGCCCGTCTGAGCGCTCGGACATACACCCACAGCGAATTCCACTGCTTGGGGTCCAGATAGGTCCATTCCAGGGTCACTACCCCGACGACGTCATGGGGAGTGACGCCAGCGATGATGAGTTTCCGCAGTGTCGCGTCTGGATTGGCAATGGGGCCGGAGAATCGCGAACCATAAAACAAAACCTGCCCCTGAAACTCGACGTAACGCTCTATGGTTGAGGGGGTCAGCCAGTGCAGGTTGGTAGAACGCTCGAGGTCGTCAGGCTGCATCAGCGTATAGGAAAAATTGTACATGATTTTCGCCGCAGCGTGGGGGTCTTTAGGATCAATCTGGGGAAAAGGATACCCATAGAGGAACGCTGGGTAAGTTTTCGTCGTATTGTCAGTCAACGAGTCCTCCGCATCAACCGAGAATTTGCCGGCGTTTGCCTCGGAAGCGGATTTGAACTTGCTGCCCCAGCCCAGCGTATCCGGTAAGGTGATGACCTTCGCTTGGTATTTCCCGTCCTGGAAGCGGCGGAGCACTGGGTCCGGCATGAGCCCCTTCGCCTCTTGCCAGTTTGCTTGACTGAGCGTGTCTCCAGCTTTTGGCTCAGCCCAAGCAGCCGAGTGACTGAGCAGATTGAGAAAGAACAGAGATGTCAGGAGAAAAACTGTTGGATAATTACGCATGGATCGCGATCCTTTCATGTTAACCGCTCTGCCACTCTTCAGGCCGAGTCGGCGACGTCTCTCTTTCCTATCTGCATCAGCCAGCTTGAACTGCAGAGCGAGAGCATCGGCGAGTTCGCTGAATCCATGCTCTTTTTCATCGCTCGCAATCACTAAGAGCGGACGCCTGAGACTCTGATAATCTGGAACTGCCACCTAGGTGATCTCATCGTTTCTGCGGTTTGAGCTGTAGGGGCACGGCGTGCCGTGCCCCTACCTCGCTGCTTGTTTTGCCTTTTCCTACTGATTACTTCTTCACGACGTTGTCACCCGCAG
>JBGPOI010000600.1:0-3316 GCA_041487975.1 Binatia bacterium
GAGTAGTTCACGGTATGTGACGTTCCCGACCCCGCGCACCAGCCGCAACGCCAGCCACGAGCGCCAATAGGTCTGCTGCTCAGTATCCGTTCCGCAACCTCCCATCGCTTCTCACAACAAAAAGATGATGACACAAAGTTTCCAGTGACGCAAACTAACTCCGCTCTAGGAGAAAGGCGATCCCTCGCCGGGAACAAGAAGATTGTTGTCACTCCTTGCTTACTCATCGGAGCCTCATGTTCAGGCGAAGGAATCCTGCTTTTCTCTTTCTGCACCTTTGTCTTTACCAAGCGTTCTTTCAACAGCTAAATAGGGCGGCGTTAATTCCTCCGCCATCTTATGGTAGATAAGAAGGCCAATATGCTGACGATTACCCAACTACTCGAAGAAAAAACCTCGCATGCCCTCGCCGCGGCCAGCGGCACCCCTGCGCCGGCTCTAGTCCATCCGACAGGCAACCCCCAGTTCGGAGACTACCAGGCCAATGGCGTGATGGCGGTGGCCAAAGCGCATAAAATGAATCCGCGCGAACTGGCACAGAAAGTGACTGCTCAGTTCGACCCTGCCGAGATTCCTGCGACCTGGGAAATCGCCGGACCGGGATTCATCAACTTCCGCCTCGACCCCGCCTGGCTCGGGCGCACGGTGCTGGCGACCGCGTTGGATAAGCGTCTAGGCATGGAGCCAGCGGCCCGACCGGAAACGATCGTGGTAGACTTCAGCGCGCCGAACATCGCCAAACCTATGCACGTCGGCCACATCCGTTCGACGATCTTGGGTGATGCGCTGGCGCGGGTGCTGCTGTCCCTCGGGCACCGAGTGATCACTGACAATCACCTCGGCGACTGGGGCACGCAGTTCGGCATGTTGATCGTCGGCTACCGCACCCTCCTCGACCGTACCGCCTACGAGCGTGACCCTCTGGCCGAGATGGAACGGATCTACAAAGCGGTGCAGGCACAAATCAAGACGGACCCGGCGGCGGCCGCGCAGGCACGCGAAGAACTGGCCAAACTGCAGAAAGGCGACCCGGACAACCTCGCGCTGTGGCAAGAGTTCATGGCGGTCTCCCGTCACGCGTTCGAGCACATCTATGCGCGCCTCAATGTTCAGTTCGACCACTGGCGCGGCGAGAGTTTTTATAACCCGATGTTGCCCGGTGTGGTGCAAGAACTGCAAGACAAAGGACTGGCGCGGCCAAGCGAGGGCGCAGTCTGTATTTTTTACGACGACGACCCCGAACTAGCGGGCACGCCGTTTCTCATTCAGAAACAGGATGGCGCCTCTCTCTATGCCACCACCGACCTGGCGACGGTGAAATGTCGTGCGGAAACGTTCCACCCCGACCGCATCATCTATGTCACTGACAGTCGCCAACAGTTACACTTTAAGCAACTGTTCGCCGCCGCCCGGCGTTGGGGCTACACCATGGCCCTGGAGCACGTCTGGTTCGGCACGATCCTGGGCGAGGACGGCAAGCCAATCAAAACCCGCGCGGGTGAGCCGATCAAGTTGGAGGCTCTGCTGGATGAAGCTGAGGAACGCGCCCGTACTATCGTGCGGGACAAGAACCCGAGTCTGTCGGAAGAGGAACAGGACCACATCGCCCGCGTGGTCGGCATCGGCGCAGTCAAATACGCCGATCTCATGCAGAATCGCACAGCCGACTACCGCTTTAGCTGGGACAAAATGCTCGCCCTCGACGGTAACACCGCACCGTATTTGCAGTATGTCTACGCCCGCATTCGCTCGATTTTTCGCAGAGGAGAGTTGGAAGACTGGCGTCCACAACCGGGGATGAAGGTGCGTCTGCTGGCGCCGGAAGAGCAAGACTTGGCCAAGCAAATGATCCGCTGGGGCGACACGCTCCTGGAAGTTGAACGCACCTACAAGCCCAATATCCTGGCCGCTTTTCTGTACGACCTGGCCACCAAGTTCAACCTCTTCTACCAGGCCCATGCCGTGCTCAAAGCGCCGGCAGACGCGCGTCCTACTCGTCTGCTGCTCTGCGACCTGACCGCGCGCTACTTGCGCAAAGGCTTGGAGTTGCTGGGCATCGAGACGCTGGAGGCGATGTAGGAGAAGAGCAATCAGCCGTCAGCCAGACAAAGAAAAGCTGAAAGCTGACGGCTGATTTTGTAGTTGACATCCCTTGCCCAACCGGCCGATAATCCGTCGCAACGCTGACATTTCCACAAAGGAGTAGATATGCGCGTGACACGACACACGGGCGGTCCAGTGGCGATCGCCTATGACATGGCAGGCAGCGGTCCGTTGGTGGTGTTTCTCCACGGCATCGGTGGCAATCGCACCAACTGGTACGGGCAACTCGAACACTTTAGTAACCGCTTCTGCGCGGTGACCTGGGACGCACGCGGCTACGGCGCTAGCAACGATTCTCCACAAACGCTCAAGTTTAGTGACTTCGCTGATGACCTGCTGCGGTTGCTCGATCACTGCAAGGCCGAGCGCGCGCACCTGGTCGGCCTGTCGATGGGTGGGATGATCGTTCAAGATTTCTATGGTCGCCATCCTGAACGGGTCGCAACCCTCGCCTTGGTCGATACTTCACCGGGCTTCGGCGGCGTACCGGAAGCCGCACGGCGCGATTTCCTCGCCCGGCGCCTTGACCCGCTGGAGAAGGGACTCACGCCAGTGGATATCGCGCCTAGGGTCGTGGCGGTGTTGGTCGCGAAAAGCGCTTCGGCGGCAATCCGCGAGCAGTTGCGCGGGTCACTCTCAGCTCTGCGGGTCGAGCCGTATAAACAAGCGCTCCACGCAATTGTGACTACGGACTTTCGGCCCGTGCTGCCAAAGATCACCGTTCCCACCTTGGTGATCGTGGGCGACGAGGACATCGTCACTCCCCCTTCGGCCTCAGAGTTTCTGGTGAAAAATATTGCCGGCGCGGCGCTGATCAAAATCCCCGGAGCCGGGCACCTGACGAACATCGAAAAGCCGGAAGCGTTTAACGCGGCGCTGGGACCGTTTCTCGATCGGCATGCCCAGCGGGCGTCGGTCGTGTCTGCAAACTAACAGGCAGATACTCCCCTGTTGGTCGCCTTTCGACAAGCTCAGGGTGACCGGGGCAGTGCACATCAGCCAGCCAACGACCGTTCGTGCTGAGCTTGTCGAAGCACGAACGATTCTCGCTGTAGGGAGGGATCGCCATGAAAATCGACTTCCACGCTCACGCGTTTCCCAAAGAGTTCTTTTTCCAACTGAAGGAGTATTACCCCAATGATACGGTCTTGCGCGAAGACGCGCAGGGCCGGTTAGTGGCGGTCTGGGCCGGCACCCCGTTGCCGGCTTGGGA
>JBGPOI010000601.1:0-3277 GCA_041487975.1 Binatia bacterium
AGGCTGCTTTGCTCCGCTATGAAGCAATACGGTCACACAAAGTCCGAGTACAAGCGCAGCGTCAGAGCAGTCATCGTATTTCCTCCTTTTTTTCGGTTTCCTCTCTGCCTCAGGCCTCAGCGTCCTTGCCAAGCACCTGGGTCGTAATAATATTGTGCCACACCTGGGCCGTCCCTCCGCCGATGGCAAACATAAGGAGTCGGAGAAAACCATCGGTGGATCAGTTGTCATAAGCGTCTCCTTTTTGTGATCAGGTTAGCTGGGAGAAATCAACCGGGTATGCTATGTGCGCTCTTGTGTGCTCAGATCTTGAACTTTCATACACATTTTGCACAGAGCGGCACCATACCCAACGTGTTGTAGTGAGAATCTCTTGGTCTTTCAAGGCTTTTCCTCGTTCGCGTCGTTTATCCACAACGGTATGCTTGTTGCCTATAAGGGAAACTATAGCAAACCTGTTGCCAGAGCAGTTTAGAGCCAAAAGGAGAGGAAGATGGAACCTGCAGGCCAGAAGAGCAGCCGGTACACGCAGGGTTCGATGCGCGAGATCGTCGAGGAAGCGTATGAGCTGGTGGAAGAAGGCCTGATCACCGAGCAGGATTTCCGTGACTTCATGTTTGTCAACCCAGTGACCTTGTGGACGGGAATGAACCCAGACTTCTTCAAGGGTACGGCGGTGGAGACGGCGGTGGAGAAGCTGCGGGCTGAGGGAATCACCTAGCGAAGAGAACAACCAAAGTGTAGCGTGCGCTGCGCGCACGTCTACCCTGCTGAGATTTACAGCTGTTTTACTGAGGGGTTTGATACGAAGGACTTACAACAGGCGAAAGCGTTGCTGGAGGAACTCGCCCAATCGCTTTTTTCTCGCAGGAAATTCACCATGCACGCTCTCATGATTCGTTCCCTAACTCCCGCTGACCGAGATGGCTCACTGAAAGTGATCAACACTGCGGCACGCTGGTATACGGAGTTTCTGTCGCCAGAGGAATTCCACGATCCTGAGATGACGACCGCCCAATGGGACGCCGAAGCGCAGCGCCTGACCTGGTATAAGGCCTTCAGAGAAAGAACGCTCGTGGGTGTCATGGGGCTGGAATACGTCCGCGATGTTGCCTTGCTCCGCCACGGCTACGTGCTGCCGGAGTATCAGCGTCAAGGGGTTGGCTCTGTGCTTATGCGGCATCTGGAGCGGCAGATTCAGGGAGTCCATCGGATTGTCGTGGGTACCTACGCCGGCAACGACAAGGCGCGGGGGATTCTTGAGGTGGCCGGCTATCAGCTCTCCGAGGATTCTGAAGCACGGCTCCGCGCGTACTACTCGATTCCTGAAGACCGCCTACAGTCGTCAGTGACGTATGAAAAAGAAATTTAACGAAGAGGAAAACCTATGGCACTCGGAGCAAAAATGAAAGAACAGGAAGTGAGTGGCCTTCGCCACACAGAGGCAATCCTGCGCCTGGGCTTCTGGGCGCCAGTGTACGGCAACTGGATCGTCTCGAAGGAGCGTGATCTTCAGAACGCATCTTTCGACTACACCCGCCAACTCACCCTCCTGGCGGAGGACATTGGCTTTGCCACCGTGCTGCTGGCCGAGCATACCTTCAACCCCTTTGATCCGGCGGCCGATCAGCTCGATGCCTGGACGACGGCCGCGGGGTTGGCCACCATTACGAGACATATCGAGCTGATGCCAGCGGTGCGACCGGCGTTTAAGCATCCAGTCGTGGTTGCCAAGATGGCTGGCAGTATCGACCACATGAGCGGCGGCCGTGCCGCGCTCAACCTGGTGTCGGGCTGGTGGCAACGAGAGTGTGAAATGATGGGACTCCCCGCCATGCCTCATGACGAACGCTACCAGCGTTCGGAAGAGTTCCTGACGATCCTGAAAGGGCTGTGGACGCAACAACACTTCAGCTTTGGTGGTCGCTACTACCAGCTCTCCGATGTAACGCTGGCCCCGTTGCCCGTCCGCCAACCTGGCCGCCAGGCGTTGCGCTGTGAAGAAGCGATTCCCGGGGTCGACCGCCAGGTGGTCATGATCCGCACCTATGCCTACGCCCACGGCTATGTCGGGTCCAACGGGGGAACCGCCGCCGGGCTGGTCGGCACGCCGCGGGACATTGCCGAGCGGCTCACGGAATTTCGTGACATCGGAGTGACCACAGTCTTGTTACAGTTTCATCCCATGCGGGAAGAGATGGCACGCTTTGGCGAACAGGTTATGCCGCTGCTTGCCCAAGCGGGAATCTGGCATCATCCCTGCCGGCAGGGCGGTCGGCATAACGGACACAATGGAGGAGTGTTATGAAGCGCTCTGTCTCTTGTGGTGTTGTTTTCTGGGAGGTCAGCGTGGTTATCGACCCACGGTCTGTGAAAAAGTTCTTGAGGGAAGCAACGAATAATGATCGGCACCCGGCGCGAGCGCATTGAACGCCGCAACTTCATGATCGGTCTCTTTCTGCCCACGATGAGTGGTGGCTGGACCGTCTCTCATGCAACGAATCTCGCCACGTACCGCTACGAGTACCTCCGGGACTGGCCACTGTTAGTCAACGCCGGGTTTTCCGCAGCCGGGAAAGACTTCGCCGCGCGTCTGTGCGATTGGATCTTCATTCTGTCCGACCGACCCACGGACTTTGATGAGGATTTTATCTTTCTCGGCACGTCTCAGATTTTTGGCACGCCGGAGCAAGTAGTCGAGAAATTCATGCGCCTGAAGCGCGCCGGGTGTGACGGCGTGCACCTGGTCTTTCTAGACTGGATGCACGATCTGAAGTTCTTTGGGGAATGAGTGTTGCCGATGTTACGCCAGGCGATGGGGGATACAAAGTGAGCTTTGATTGTTCTCAGGAAGATCCAAGACTGGGATTTCTCCAGAACCCCTCATATTCCCTCCTTGGAGACCGCCAGTCCCCGCTGGTCTCCTTCCGAGAGGTGTAAAAGATGATTCGTGCTGTTAAAACGGTTCGGCAGTGTGGTGCGCAAGTGGATTGGGAGAGAACGAATGCGCGCCCGCCACGGATCTCACTCTTCGGGAGGATGCCAACCTGCCAACACCCAGTTACGGCGCACTTCAACCGCCAAATCGTTGTTAAGGCGTAGGGTGTCAACCGTTGCTCGACCAATGGGGGTGAGGCCAAGAATGAGCGTTCCGTCCGGGCTCCAACGAAAATGCTCGTTCCAGACCTGGGTGCGTGGATTGAACAGCGAAACTCGCGCGCCCTCGACTGGATCAACTCCCGTCGTTTGGGATCCCTTGTAGCGATTACACAAGCCG
>JBGPOI010000602.1:0-3269 GCA_041487975.1 Binatia bacterium
AGTGCTGAGGACTGAGCGATGAGGACTGAGCAAAAGGCCTTGTATCTGTCCCGCCCTACTCAGTCCTCAGTCCTCAGTCCTCGTTACTCAGTCCTTTCTCTAAAGAGGTGCACCGATGGTGCTCTTGGCTCTGAGCTTGCAGGAGCGTGAGGCATTGCAAGCCCTGCTCACTCCCTTGGCGCTGACCAATGCCGTGCGTCGCGCGCAGGCGCTGTTGTGGCTTGACGCCGGGCACAGCCCCGAGACCGTGGCTGCCCATTTGGGCGTCAGCCGTCAGACGGTCTACAACTGGGCGACGCGCTTCAAGGAGCGGCGTGGACAATGTGATGTGTCCACGCGCTTAGCCGATGACAAACGCCCGGGCCGGGGCAAGACTACGGCCCACCTGATTGATCCGCTGATCGAGACCGTCCTCACGCACGACCCCCACGAGTTCGGCTACTGCGCGCCGAGATGGAACCCGACGCTGCTGGAGCGCTACTTACGCACCGTCGCCCATATCACTGTCTGTCGCCGCAGTGTCAGCCTCGCCTTGCAGCGCCTGGGGAAGCAGACGACTGTGGCTCAGCCACCCGCTGCACAACATTTTATTGACGCGGTGAGTGAAGCGAGAGACGAGCACAGCCGAGTCGGTTGCACCGCAAGTATACACTCGGTGAGGTAAAACACGGGCCAAGGCAACCGGCGCAAGGCAGTGGAGCACAATTTGAGAGAAAACGTGAAATAATTATACCGCGAGAGGAGGTGCACACACGCGAGATCAGGATACAGGGTTTTTCTTCGCAAGAGGCAGTAGGAGGCTAGGATAGAGAAGACTAACGGTAGGAGAGGATCGCAAGGAGGGAGTATCGCTATGAGGGCAACACAGACCAGGAAACAGATCTTTCTCGGTACGCTCTTCGGTGTCGTCGGCATGCTGCTCTGGGGCGCGACGACGTGGGCATCGACCCGCGTGGGGGATGCCGAGTTGCAACTGTGGTATCGCGACCGCAACACGTTCCAAACGGATGGCCAAGACCACTTCGACTGGGTGCAATGGCGCAGCGAGATCTTTGGGTGGTTAACCTACGAGAATCTGGTGCGCGATGGGCTCCTACTGGGCAAAGTCGGGGTGCCGTTGGTGAAGAGCGCCTCGTTCAGCGCTCGGTACCGCTTCCGCTTTGACCCGGTCTACCTGATCCGGGACCACTACCGTAATCGCTATAGTCCTGACGAAAGGACCGACTTTGCCATCCCGGAAAACGGCTTTCGCGATCTCTACGCAGACATGGACTTCGGCGACGTGGGGCCGGGGAGATTCTCCATGCGGGTGGGCAATCAGCAGATTGTCTGGGGCGAGGCCGACCTGTTTCGCTCCCTGGACATCATCAACCCCCTGCGCCTTGACCAGAATACCTTTGCCGGGGAGAAGTTTGATGAGTTTCGCACGCCGATCTTTGCGCTCAAGGGTCTCTATACCATTGGCAACGTGGGGACGTGGTTCTCGGATGTGGCCATCGAGCCCTGGTACTCTCCACGCATGCGTAGTGGTGTCTCTAATTTGATTTCCGAAGGTCAGTATCGGCTCCCCTTCGAGGAGAAGGGCTGTCTGGATAACAACGGCAACCTGATTCCCTTTGACATTCATCGCTGTTCGCAGGGGAAGCGGATCTTTGTGCCCTACCGGCCAGGCTGGATCGGCCACCGCCGTCAGCAGCATCCCTGGAGCTTTTTCGTGGCTGCGGGTCCGAACCACAAAATTGCCTTTGACGATGGGATCTGCCTTACTCTGACCTGCAGTCCGGATGTGTTCGGAGACCGAGCCAGTATGGTCTTCCAAATAAAAAAGAAGGGTGGAGATCACTATTGGAGAGGCATGGGCGGGATCACCCAGGGCGGCGGAGCGCGCCTGCTGGCGACCACTTTAGGTGGCATCAACTTCTCCCTGAACTATATGTTTATTCCGCAGGGGGTCACGGGGGTGTTCGATCTCAACAAGTTCCTTGTCCCGGGGCAGCCTCCGGGCCCGCCGCAATTCAAGCCGGGCCTGACCTATGGAGATAATATCCCTGGCGCGGCTGGGACGTTCGAGCAAGGGCTGGCGCGCTGTCTGTCTGATAGTGGGAAAAGTGGGGAATCCAACAGCCCGGATCGGGGGCACAGGGCTCCGACGATTCTGGTGGGGGGGGATCTCAACGGGTACAACGACCCCGGCCGCTATGGCCCCAACGGGGCCTTGCTGCCGAACGGGAACCCCAAGCCCGGCCAGCATCAGGCCGCCCGGCCGGCGCAGACCTTTTGTCTGCCTGCCCTCCATGACCATTGGTGGACACACGTGGCAGGCTTGACCGGCACCTACAACGACTTTGACTACACTGGCGCAGTCTTTCGTATGGAGCAAAGCCTCAGCACCAAGGAGGTGATCCGCCAGCTCCCGGGCGGCTTTGGGGCTAACGCCACGCAGCCCATTTTGGCCAAGTCCATTCAGGAGAATTTCCACCGCTACACCCCGGTGTGGCGGTCGATGTTGGGGTTTGACCTGATCAAGTCGATCCCCTCCTTCCGCTACATTCCCGGGATCAACCACTCCTTTTATGATCAGGCGTGGTTTATTACCGGGCAGTGGCTGATGGAGAACAACTGGGACAATATCGCGAACAACATTTGCCAGAATTCCGACAACACCGGCAACGGGATCACCCAGCAGCAGGCCGACACTATTAATGCCACGCTGCCGGCGGGCCAAAAGGTGTACTCGACCCCCCGCTGCAAGCGCTACCACTGGAACCACCTGTTGACGTTGGTATTGGCCAACCAGGGGCTGTTTGCCAGCCGCTTGGAGACCCGCAACGCCGTGGCCTTCGAGCCGCGCTCACAGGCGTGGTTTCTCTATTCGCAGAACTGGTGGCGTAACGTGTTGGGCAATCCTAACCTGGAGCTCTCGGCCGGGGTGATCTGGATTCCCAGCAGCTATCACAACGTCAGTTGGTCATCGATCAATTACTATGCGTGGCGTCGCCAGTTGTGGTTCGAGTTCACTTACTACCTGCTGTAACCGCGGACTCCCAACATCTCGCTTGAGGGTGGAGTTGGCCTTCGATTCTTCAAGCGGGGATACGTCGAGATGACGGAAGGGCGGGCATTACACCCGCCCTTATTCTTTTCTTTCGCATCAGATTCCCCCTCACCCTTGACATTTGTCGAAAAAAATAGGAAAGGACGTGGGTCACACATCCCACCGTTTGGGGGAGAATTTCGTTTCATAAGGGAGGTCACAGACCATGGATAAA
>JBGPOI010000603.1:0-3268 GCA_041487975.1 Binatia bacterium
AAGCGCAGGAAACTGAAATCAGATCGTCCCAGGGTGAAGGGGGTCATGGGTTCATTATGGTATGCCCCCTCGATCATGGGATCAGGCAGGGACCCAGCCTGAGAGGGACGGGCCTGGGCAGCGCGATAGCGTTGCTCAGCCGCCTGGATTTCCGGGTTGTGCTCCACTGCTTCATGAATAAGCGTGCTCAGGTCCAGACTTTCCTCCGCACGTTCTTCTGTAGTTGCCATCGCCCCGCTCCAACTCCACAGCACGATCAGCCCCAGGAGGACAAAGCGACAAAAGCAGGCGTTGCCCTGGTGTGTCATGACAGTATCCGTCCCGTACTGGTTTGCCGGCGCGCTGTCTGTGACTGGCGCAGGACCTTCACAAGCTCAAGCACAAGCAGCGGTATGGCTCCAAGCACAATCCATGCGACGCACTGGGCAAGAGAGAGCGGCTCGGTGCCGAAGAGCGTCTCCAGAACCGGCAGGTGATGAATCAATACCTGCAGAGCGAGGCTGATCATCACGATCACGAATAGCCGCATATTCGAGAAAAGACCCACCTGAAAGACGGTGAGAACCTCGCTACGGGCGCCGAAGGAGCGCAGCAGCTCAGCGATCACCAGCGCTGAAAATGCGGCATTTCTGGCTTGTGCCAAGCTACTGTCAGCGTAGAGCTCGTAGGCGAAGACGATAAGTGTGACGCCGGCGGTCAAAAAGCCGATCAAGGCGATGCGCTTAAGAAAGGACCGGTCGAGCAACTGTTCGTCCTGGCGTCGGGGTGGGCGCGTGAGCACGTCCGGATCGATGGGGTCGGTAGCTAAGGCGAGAGCCGGCAGTCCATCCGTGGCCAGGTTGATCCACAGGAGTTGAACCGGCAGCAAAGGTAGTGGCCAGCCCACCAGGACCGCGATAAACATAACTGCGAGTTCACCGCTATTACCAGCCAGCAGGTAGGCCAAGGTTTTGGCGATATTGTCGTAAATCCCGCGACCCTCCTCAACGGCGGCAACAATCGAAGCAAAGTTATCGTCGGTGATGATGAGGTCAGCAGCCTCCTTGGTGACCTCCGTTCCACTGAGGCCCATAGCTATCCCGATAGAGGCCTCCTTTAGGGCAGGGGCATCATTGACACCGTCGCCAGTCATGGCGACCACCGCGCCGTGTGCCTTCCAGGCTCGCACGATGCGGAGCTTGTGCTCGGCAGTGACTCGCGCATAAACTGAAATCTTGTGCACGCGCTGACCGAGTGCTTCAGCGCTCATCTGGTCAAGCTCACGCCCAACGACGATCTCATCACCGTGGTCGAGGATACCCAGTTCACGGGCGATCGCGCGGGCGGTGTCGGGGTGATCACCGGTGATCATTACCGTGCGGATACCAGCGCGTTTGCAGCGCTTGATCGCCTCCCGTGCCTCGGCCCGCGGCGGGTCCTGCAAACCGATCAGCCCTAGCAATGTCAGTTCTTGTTCAATGCTGTCGTCGCTGACAGTCTTACTAGTGGAGGAGGGAAATGTGTCCAGCGGCCGCTCGGCAAGGGCGAGCACGCGCAGCGCCTCATTCGCCATGAGCGCGCTGGTTTGCAGCATCCGGGCGCGGTCGCTCTCTGTCAGCCTGTCTATACCTTTCTCGGTGCGGATGTGAGTGCACCGATCGAGAATCACCTCTGGCGCTCCCTTGGCGAAGGCCCAGGGTTGGCCTGCCCGACGCCGGATGACCGTCATGCGCTTACGATCGGAATCGAAAGGAATGGTGTGGAGCCGTGGCATCTCCGCCTCGATGCTCTTGCGCGTCGCGCCTCCCTTTGCCGCCACCACTAACAGTGCGCCTTCGGTGGGATCGCCCACCACCGCAGGTCGCTGGTCTCGTTGAATAAGTTCCGCATCGTTGCAGGCCGCTGCTGCGCACAGCAGAGCAGAGAGCTGCGGGTCATCCGTGACTGTGCATTCCGTGCCATCGGTAAAGAAGGTGCCCTCGGTCACGTAGCCTTCTCCGCTAACGTTGAAGATGCGCTCATTCGTGACCAACTTGCGCGCCGTCATCTCGCCAACGGTCAGTGTGCCGGTCTTGTCACTGCAAATGACCTGGGCGCAGCCGAGGGTTTCGACGGCCGACAGGCGTCGGACCAGCGCATTGCGCCGCGCCATGCGTTGCATGCCGAGGGCGAGGGCGATAGTCACCACCGCCGGCAGACCCTCCGGAATCGCCGCCACCGCTAGACTGACCGCTCCCAGAAACAGCTCGAAAGGTGCGAAAGAACGCAGCAGACCCAGAGCAAAGACCAGGGCGACAATCCCCAGGCAGACCCACAACAACCGTCTGGCAACTTGGTCGAGTCGCTTCTGCAGCGGGGTTTCGCCGCTCGTCGCCGTTTGCAGCAGCTCGGCGATATGTCCGACCTCGGTCTCCATCCCCGTTGCCACCACCAGGGCACGTCCAGAACCGCCAACGATGCTGGTGCCGAGGAAGATCATGTTCTTGCGGTCCGCCAGGGAGGTCTCGGGAGAACAGAGCCCTGCCTGTTTCTCTACTGGCTGTGATTCGCCAGTGAGGGGCGCCTCATTGGCTCGCAGCGCGGAGGCTTCGCTCAGGCGCGCATCCGCTGCGACCAGATCACCAGCCTCGAGAAGGAGGATGTCGCCGGGGACGATGTCGGCCGCGGGAATCACGTCGGCATGGCCGCTCCGCACTACCTTGGCCCGTGGGGCGGCGAGACGAGCCAGCGCGGCGGCGGCCTGCTCGGCGCGATACTCCTGGAAGAAGCCGATGATCGCGTTGAGAATCACGATCGTGATGATGGCGATGCCGTCAATCAACTCGCCGAGGGCAGCGGAAACCAGCGCGGCGCCGATCAGCACCCAAATCACCAAGCTGCTGAACTGGCCTGCAAGGATGGCCAGCGGCGAGATGACTTCACCCTTGCGCAGTTCATTGGGACCTACCTTCGCCAGCCGGTCTGTCGCCTCTTGTGGAGAAAGACCGTGCAGCACGTCCGTCGCGAGTCGTACGGCAAGCTCGTCTATCGATTTATCGTGCCAACTGTCCGGCATGGCGTGACTCGTCCTGCTTGGCTGGTTCTTAACCACTCTCATCTCGGTTAACGCCTCATGACGACTCACTGTGCTGCCGGCTGGACATCACCCACCAGGACGGCTCGGCTGACGAACCTGCTGCTGGTTTTCATACAACCCTCCCTTTTTCTCTCGGCCTTCGTCTCCACAGGGGACCTCGCCTGTGAGGCCCCCCGACGTACGGCTGTCCTTACTTGGCCGATTTGGCCATGC
>JBGPOI010000604.1:0-3265 GCA_041487975.1 Binatia bacterium
TCAACCGGCGGGTCACTCTCAAATTCGACGAGTGAGAGACACGGGCATTCTGTCTGGTTGTGAAGCGGGGAATCGCGGCTCGCCGCGGTCGTGTCTCACTGTTCTTGTTCGCCCCGCTCGGCTTTGTTGCGTAATTCTACTTGCTTGATAAAAGTTGGCACGACTGCGGTAAACTCAGGCGAGAGTCGATGGCGGATGTCGGTTGCCGCGTCGGCGGCGAGCTGACGCAGGGGCGGAGACGGTTCAGCTTGGGCAAAGCCATCGAGAAACGCCAACGTGCTATCGTTACCGACCGCGCGCAGCGCGAAGAGGGCGACTCCCTTGGTAGGCATGTCGAGGTTACGTCTGAGGAAATCCACGATGGGTTCGGCGCCGCGTGGATCGCCGATCTTGCCCAGTGCGATCAAGATCTTTTGCTTGACCGCAGGGTGCACATCCCGCCGAAACAGTTGTTGAGACAGGATCGGCGTTGCGTCGGTGGCGCGCAAGTTGCCGAGGTATTCAATTGCTTTGACCTTGACGCGCAGGTCCACATCCTCCGTTGCTCCGACGAGATGCTCAATGGCCTTGGGGTCCTTGGAGTCGCCGAGCGACTTTACGGCTTCGAGACGTGTCTCCGGCCGGTCGTTGCGTAAGCGCCGCACCCATTCAGTAATGTTCGAGCCTTTCTTCTTTTTATCCATCCGATCCTGGACGCGGCTGCCGGAGAGTCCGCCGCCCGAGTCGCCTCCCGACGATGGGGAGAAAAGTTGGGCGTTGGCGCTCTGGAGCGACGCGAACCAGAGCATTACTGTCCAACTTAACACGAGGAGCGGCAGTCGGCTTTTTCGCGGCAGTCGGTGCATCCACTCCATAATTCCATCCTTACGGTGTTGGCGATCCCTGCGGTTCCTGAACATGCCCCACGCGTGCCCGCCTGGCAAGAGCCTCAGTTCGAGAACAGGGATTCTTGCTCCTCGCGGCGGAAAACTTGGACTTCTTCGGGGTACAGCCCGCCTTCGGGAATGTCCTTGAGGGGGGTGCCGTCGCGCAGCCGTCCCTCCAGGACCTCGCGATAATTGCAGACGAGATAACGGTGTCCGTCGCGCGGCTTACTCGGTATGCGTGCCTGCTCAACACGATTCTCACCTTTAGCCTCCGGCCCAATGAGGCGGATGATATAGCGTTTTTTCATCAACCCCTTGAGGGCGCGGATGACTGAAGCGCGCGACAACCCGGTCATTTCTGACACCTCCGCATAACCGGCGGTGATCAGCGGCGTATGGCGAAGCCCGATCGAGTGGCGCCACAAGGCGCGGTAGACTTTCCACTCCCGGGGATCCATGAGCTTGTTGAGTTCGTCTTCGAGCAGGTAGTCCGGCAACCGTGGCGAGGGCTGCCAGGTAGGACGGCGGGTGAGTCGTATCTGGATGTCAGTCCCTTCGGCAGGAACTGGAGGTGAGGGAGGAGGTGTCTCCTTTTTCGTCATGATTTTCCCTCAAAGTGTTTCACTAAAACGAATATCGACTATACTCAATTTACAACAATTGCAATCCCCGGACTCGCTATTCAGCCGGTGATCCCGCGGGTACACTACGAAAAACTGGCATGAGGAGGAGAAGGCATGAAAGTGCGCGCTATCACCATCGGTATAGATCCAGGCTTTCCCCTCAACCGACAGGCAGTGGCGGCCGCCGGGCGTTTCGCTACGCGCGTCCGGACCGCGTGTGAGGACACTGGGGTGCCGGTACAAACCGTCCGCCTGGCGACGCCACCGTTTCCCCTCTACCTGGGAGAGCGCACCGACGCGGAAATCCTCCGTTTTGCGGCGGAGTTGGAGGAGTGTTGCCGTGCGCACGACATTGATTACTGCTCGCTGGGGCCGGTCGACCCTCAGGTGGATAGCGAAAGCCGATGCCTCTCTCTTGTGCCCACGCTTATTGCCCAAACCGAAACCGTGTTTGCCAGCGCCATACTGGGGAAGCCGGATCGTTCAGGACAAGCTTTGGCAGCCCACGCCATCGCCCGCGTGATTGGCGATATCGCGCGTTTCACGCCTGCCGGATTTGGGAATTTGCGCTTTGCCGCACTGGTCAGTTGCCCGCCGCACATCCCGTTTTTCCCGGCGGCATTTCATGCTGGGGAGCCGGCCTTTGCCCTGGCGTTAGAAGCCGCTGATGTGGTGGCCGCGGCATGTGTTCCGAGCCTTGATCTTGCAGAGGTGCGCGTGTTGCTGCGTCGGGAGCTGGAGAAACAGGTCCTGCCTGTGCAGAATCTCGCACAGCAATTGGCCGGTCGGGAGTTTGTTTTCCGTGGGATCGATCTCTCTCCGGCGCCAGGGCCCGCGCCTGAAACGAGCATTGCCTATGCGCTTGAGCGTCTCGGGTTGGGCCGTTTTGGTGAACCCGGGACGTTGACTGCGGCGGCGCTGATTACCGCAGCGCTCAAGGAGACTTCGCTCCACACCTGTGGGTATTGCGGTCTGATGTTGCCCGTATTAGAAGACGCCGGTCTGGCTGAGCGCAATAATCAAGGATTGCTTCGCCTCTCCAGTTTGCTGGCCTATTCGGCTGTGTGTGGCACCGGCCTAGATACCATTCCGCTGCCTGGCGACGTGGGCGAGGCACAACTGACTGCGTTATTGCTTGACGTGGCGACCCTTGGTTGGAAGCTGGGCAAGCCGCTCTCGGCGCGTTTGTTCCCGATTCCTGGTAAGCAAGCGGGCGAACGGACGGAGTTTGACTTCGCCTACTTTGTCAATACCAAAGTGATGGCAATGGAGTAGGGCTGGCTGATGAGGAATACAGAAGTGAGCTAAGGAGAAGTTGGGTTGGCTGTCTGATAGTCCGCGATAAAGGCATTGACTCCACGGGCAATCTGGGATTCGATCTCATTGAGCTTGGCCGGAGCAATAGAGCCGACCTGCTCGAGACTCCAAGTCGTGCCCCAGGTCGTCAGACCGGGGTCGCGGAATAAAAGCACGAGTTGCAGCAGTTGCAGGGAAAGGGAGTAGCTATACAGTCCGGCTTCGTTCTTGACGGTGCCCAGATGAATATAGAGCGCATTTTCGGCCTGCGTCTCCACAGCGATATGGGCCTGCTGAAGCTGCTGTTCGACCGCGGCCTTGATCTGTTCGCGGTCGAGACCATCGTGTGAAATGTCTGTCGCCAGGTTTTCGACCACGACCTGGACCGCTCTGAGCCCTTGCAGACTGGCTTGCTCGAAGATGTCCCCAGCGGCGTGGGCACGCGAACTGCCCCACAGCGACACGATCAGACTCAATGCA
>JBGPOI010000605.1:0-3264 GCA_041487975.1 Binatia bacterium
ACAACTATCCGAGGCATTCCTACAGAAGTAGTGATAGGACCAGAGAGTGGCCTGAAGACGGCCTCAGCGATCAACCTCGACAATCTAGCGACCGTCCCGAAAGAAGGACTGCGTTCGTTTATCGGTACGGTGTCGCCTCAGATACTCGCTGCAGTCCGCGCAGCGTTGTTGTTTGCGCTTGGCTTCGACGACTTTGAAGAAGGACAGTAGTTATCTTGCCGGACTCCGGCCCTGCTCTCGCGCCCGTGGATGAAAACCTACGTCAGCGACCTTCCGCCATCGACGTGGAACAACGAGCCCGTGCTGTAGTCAGACTCGGCCACAAACACCACCACCTCGGCCACCTCTTCGGGCGTGCCCGCGCGCTTGACGAGCGTCTTGTCGATTTCGCGCTGGCGCACTTCTTCGGGTGTGTCGTCCTGAAACAACACCGGCCCGGGGACAATTGCATTCACCATCACCTGTGGTGCTAATTCCAGAGCCAACCCTTGGGTAAGGGTGATGACGCAGGCTTTCGAGACCGAGTAGGGGATGTAGTCAGCCCACGGTCGCTGGCCGGCGACGTCGGCCATGTTAATGATGTGACCCCAGCCCCACTCGCGCATGCGTAGGCCGATCTTGTGGGCGCAGAGAAAGGTGCCGGTGAGGTTCACATTCATGACTTGCTCCCACTCATCGATGGTTAGCGTATCCACCGGTGTGCGGAAAAACACCGCGGCATTGTTCACCAACACGTCAATGCGACCGAAGCGCGCGACCGCCGCCGCGATCATACGATCGACCTCGGCTTCTTGAGTAATATCCGCCTGAAGCGCGATCGCTTCATGG
Organism: Binatia bacterium; assembly: GCA_041487975.1. Taxonomy (GTDB): domain Bacteria; phylum Desulfobacterota; class Binatia; order Bin18; family Bin18; genus JACQEL01. Next base: position 829 of record JBGPOI010000605.1, read on the forward strand.
CCAGCGGCAAGCAGCTCACCGACTGTTTCTTCGGCCTCGCTTGTGGAGGTGTGATAGTGGATTATCAGTTTACCGCCTCGCTTGGCCAGCGCCAGGACGATGGCCTTGCCGACCCGTTTAGCACCGCCGGTGACGAGCGCGACTTTACCGTTGAGGTTCATGGTGACAGTAATGAGTGAAGAGTGATGAGTGAAGAGTGATGAGTAAAAATTAGCTGCTAGTTTCGCTTTCGCCATTTATGTTTTGAGTGGATCGTGTTGCGGCTGCAAGACGATTTCGAGCGGACAGCAGCGGGCTGAGGAGACCACCACTTCGTACACTGCTTCGGCCACGTCTTCAGGGCTGAGCATTTTACTGCGGTCCACGCGCCGGTTAGGGGGGATCAATGCCGTGTCCACATACCCGGGGCAAATGGTGGACACCTTGATGCCATGCTCACGCACTTCCTCGAACAGCGACTGGCTGAAGCCCCGCACGCCGAACTTTGCCGCAGCATAAGCCGCCTCTCCAGCCTTGCCAGTCAGGCCGGCCAAGGAGCAAATGTTCACGATGGTTCCGCCGCGCTGCGCGATCATGGCAGGCAGGACGAGCTTGGTGAGAACCATCGTCGCCCACAAGTTGACCCGCAGCGTCCATTCCCAATCCACTATTCTCGCTTTGACAACGGGCGTGCGTGGCGGCCCACCACCGGCATTGTTCACCAGGATGTCGATGCGGCCGAACCGGGCTACGGCCGTGTTGACCAGTGCTTCTATCTGTTGATCGCTCGTCACGTCCGTCGGAACGACTAACGCGTCCAGTCCCAACGCGCGGATTATTTCCGCAACTGCGGAAAGGTCCTGTTCAGTCCGTGCCGCTAAGACGATTGCTGCGCCAGCCCGAGCGAGACGCAGCGCGGTTGCCCGGCCGATCCCGCGGCTGGCGCCGGTAATAAGCGCGATACGTCCTGCCAGAGGAGGAGTTTCGACAGACATTTAGTTGCTTTTACCATGCGGGGACGAGACTATCCAGGTCAACTAAGAGTGATACGCTCTCACTCTAAAGTTTCATGCGCTGATGGGGCCAGAGACGCCGCTGGCGGGCGGAGGCGGACTCCCCGTCAGTTGCGCAGGGTCCTCGCGTAACGTTGCGTGATCGCGCGCTTGACCGTCTCACGCAAGTAGAAAATGTTGAAGGGCTTGGAAATATAATCGAAAGCCTGCAGGCGCAGCCCTTCAAGCACGGTCTCATACGAGGCATAGCCGGTGACGACAATCACCTCGATAGACGGATCGAGAGCCTTAATTTTTTCCATAACCCGCATACCGGGGAGTCCCGGCATACGTAAGTCCAGGAATACGACGTCCACCGGTTCTTGCTCGACGATATGGACTGCCTGCTCACCTTCCGTTGCCACGAGCACCCGATAGTTCGATTTCAATATCGCTCGTAACGACTCCCGCGGCCCAAGCTCGTCGTCTACCACAAGGACGGTTGGTTGCTCCGCCACACCTTCCTCCTTCTGCCCTCCCCGCGTAAGAAGGGAGCTTTTCTGTTGTTTCTATTTTGTCCCCCACCAAAGACAGCAAGGAATATACCGGAGAAAAGGGAGAAAGAAAATGGTAGGTTAGCAAAGGAATTTTTTGGCTGAACTACCCCAGTGTACACATTGCCCTACACTACTGTAGGGGGTTGCTGACAGTACGGCGTGGATTCTAGCCGGAAGGCCGAGGGACGGTCTGGTCGCAAGAAAGACACCTCATGATGCCTTGTCTCACGTGCCGGCAACCCCTGATTTTTCGTTGATTTATTATTGGGCGTCCGGTACCATCCAACCCACGCCGCTGAGGTCGCATATTTTCACAGCTCATAAGAAAGGAGGACGTATGGCGTACGAATATGTCATCTACGAAAAGAGGGGACCCATCGCTACCATCACGATGAGCCGACCGCAAGTAATGAACTCGGTTCATCCACCGGCCACCGCAGAATTGAGTGCAATATGGGACGACGCTATTGCTGACGACAACGTGTGGGTCGTCATTCTGACTGGCGCTGGGGATAAAGCATTCTCTGCGGGGAATGATCTCAAATACACGGCACAAAAAGGCATGCCTAGTGGGCCACGGCCGAAGGGTGGGTTTGGCGGTCTGACTGATCGTACCGACGTCTGGAAACCATTGATTGCTGCGGTAAACGGCTTTGCTCTCGGTGGCGGGTTCGAGATGGCGCTCGCCTGCGACATTATCATCGCTGCTGAGCATGCTCGGTTTGGTTTGCCTGAGCCTCGCGTTGGATTGGCTGCCCTCGCCGGAGGTGTCCATCGTTTGCCGCGGCAGATTCCGCTGAAGGTCGCGATGGGCTATATGCTTACCGGCAAGCACATGACCGCTCAGGAAGCGCAGCGTTTAGGCATTGTCAACGAAGTCGTGCCGCTCAAGGATTTAATTCCCACCG
>JBGPOI010000606.1:0-3262 GCA_041487975.1 Binatia bacterium
ATACTGTCAGGCTCGGGAAACTTGGGATAGAGCGTATCGTCGGTCGGCGGTTCTGAGGATTGGTTGCCGAGCGGAATCATGCTGACGCCAGCACCCTCGCCACCATTCACCCCCGGACGGAGTTCGCGCAGGGGTCGGCGAATTTTCTCGAACAAAAACTGGCGCAGATCGTTCTTGGACCAGCCGTCCTGCGCGAACGTTTTGGCGTGTTCCGGGCACACGACCAGCACGGTGTCGGAAAACAGCGGGAAATTTTTGTGGTTCCACACCGACGCCATGGTCCAGCCGAGCGAGAGGGCCAATTGCTCGGCCGAGCGGCTGGCGTGATCGTTGATCTGCAAGGGAGAATGACCGCCAAACAGGGTGACGGTGCTCTGCTCCGGCCGGAAGCCCTTCTCCACATGCAGCGGCTCCCAGGGACTCTCTTCTTCGTTCTCGCCTACACAGAAAGTGAACTGCGCCGGGTGACCCATGGTCGCCTTGGTGATCTGCTGCGGCTTGGCGCCGCCGATGTTCATGATGATGAGGCGCAGCGTACGTCCGATGGTCGCGTTGGCACGAAACCCATGTCCCAAGGCGTTGTGCCCACAATTCACGCCGATCTGCTGGCGAATCGGACCGTTAATGATCGTCAGCGGCGTGGCGGAGAACGTGGTCACGTTGATGGCGTGAGCGTTGAATTTCTCATCGCTGAGGGCCTCGACTGCAGCTAGAACCACCGGGAAGTAAGAGGGATGGCACCCCGCCATGACAGCATTGATAGCAACCTTCTCAACCGTAGCGCGGCCGTAGTTAGGACCAACCGTGCCGATCACTTCTTGCGGGTCACGGTCGGCGCCGGCAAGCATGCGTTTAACCCGGGCTTCCGTGGGCGGGACGACAGGCAGGCCGTCGGTCACGCCGCGGGAAAAGAGCAATTCGACCGGATCGTCGTCCTGGGCTTGAATGCGCGGTGAGCGCAGCGGCACGGGGTCTGGCATGAGATCCCTCCTTTCCAACCGCTACAGTGTGGCATTCTTACGGCAAGGCTGTCAAGGAAGAAGCAGTCAGCTCTCAGCTCTCAGCTAAATCAGAACACATGACATCAGTACACAAAGGCGGTAGCGTGCGCTGTGCGCACGTCTGTAGCTACCGAGAAACGGTTGACAGGCACGAAGAAAAGGCAGAAGAATCGCTTATCGTGAGCTACACTGAGGGACCTGCGCGGACAGCGGCGGTGGGTACAGAGCGTAAGCTCACCGCTATCCTTGCTACCGATGTCAAAGGCTACAGCCGTCTCATGGGCGAAGATGAGGTCGGTACTCTCCGCACCCTGACCGCCTACCGCAAGATCATCGATACCCTGATCAAGCAACATCATGGCCGCATTGTCGGCACGGCCGGCGATAGCGTGCTGGCCGAGTTTGCCAGCGTGGTCGATGCTGTGCAGTGCGCGGTGGTGATCCAGACCACCCTGAGAGCAGAAAACGCCAACCTGCCGCCTGACCGTAAAATGGAATTCCGCATTGGCATCAACCTCGGCGATGTGATGGTCGAGGGCGAACAGATCTATGGGGATGGAGTCAACATCGCCGCGCGGCTGGAGAGTCTCGCTGACCCTGGCGGCATCTGCATCTCCGGGACGGTTCACGAACACATCAAGAACAAACTGGCCTTGCAGTACGAGGACCTGGGCAAGCAAACGGTCAAGAACATCGCCGAGCCGGTGCGGGTGTTACGGGTGATGATGGAGCCGGAGGCTGCGTCTTTTACTAAAGCGGCGGGAAGTCCGGAGTCCGGAGTCCGAGGTCCGAGGTCGGAAGTCCAAAGTCCAAAGCCGCCTAGGGTAGGCATCGCCCACCGTTCCCGGGTTGCGCTTGTTGTGGTGGGATTGCTCATCGCCGGGGCGCTGGTGACTCTCCTGTACTCCTCCCTTTCCCCAATCCGCACTCCGCAATCCGAAATCCGCAATCAGGAGGCGCTTCCCCTCCCCGACAAACCCTCCATTGCCGTGCTGCCCTTCACCAATATCAGTGGCGATCCCGAGCAGGAGTATTTCAGCGACGGCCTCACCAAAGACCTTATCACCGATCTCTCCAAGCTCTCAGGTCTCTTCGTCATCGCTCGCAACTCCGTCTTCACCTATAAAGGCAAACCAGTAAAGGTGCAGGAGGTGAGCCGCGAGCTGGGGGTGCAGTATGTATTGGAAGGCAGTGTCCGCAAGATTGGTAACCGAGTGCTGATTACGGCGCAGTTGGTGGATGCGACCACGGGTGGTCACGTATGGTCAGAGCGTTACGACCGAGAACTGAAAGACATCTTTGCTCTACAAGAGGAGATCCGGCGCAAGATCGTGGCGTATCTGGCAGTGAGACTGACGGAGGGAGAGCAAGAGCGTGCCTGGCGCCAATACACCAGCAGCCCGGAGGCTTATGACTATCTCTTGCGTGGATTGGAATATTTTAACCGCTCGACGAAAGAGACGAATGCCCAGGCGCGGCAGATGTATGAGAAAGCCATTGAGCTGGATCCGACGTATGCGGTGGCGTATGCGACCCTGAGTGTGACCTACCTTGTAGAGTGGTTCTGGCAATGGAGTCAGACCCCTCCGACCCTGGAGCGGGCTTTTGCCCTGGCGCAAAAGGCCATCGCCCTGGACGACTCCCTAGCCTTAGCCCACGATGTATTGGGCTCTGCCTATGCCTGGAAGAAGCAACACGATCAGGCCATTGCCGAAGGAGAAAGGGCTGTCGTTCTTGCTCCCAACTCCGCAGATGCCCACGTCTGGCAGGCGCAGATTCTGCTCCTGGCGGGGCGACCGGCGGAAGCCGTCGGCTTGGTGGAAAAGGCGAAGCGCCTCAACCCGCAGTATCCGGCATGGTACTCAGGCATCTTAGGCTGGGCCTACCGCCTGGTGGGGCGGTATGAGGAGGCAATCGTGGCCCTGAAGCAAGCTCTCGCCCACAACCCCAATGACTTTAATGCTCACTTTCACCTGGCCGCTACCTATGGTGAGTTGGGTCGGGAGGCAGAGGCCCGAGTCGAGGGAGCAGAAATTTTGCGGCTCAATCCTAATTTCTCTCTGGAAGTGTTCAGGCGGATAGCTGGCCAAAAAGATCCGGCCATCATAGAGCGCACTATCGAAGCCTTGCGCAAGGCGGGGCTGAAGTAGGGGGCACGCTCTTTGTCGGAGGTCTTATGTCACACGAGTATAACGTACCTGCGGGATATGCAGAGGAGGAAGTCAAAGAGGTGATCAATGAGAGCATCGCCTCCCGTCTGG
>JBGPOI010000607.1:0-3258 GCA_041487975.1 Binatia bacterium
AATTCAATCCCGCGCTCGGCAGCGAAGTCACCGATCGCTCGCGCGGTGAGTCGGGCGAGCACGGCGACTCAGTTGACTTTTCCTTCTCGCTCTCCCAGGAGATCGAGATCGCCGGGCAGCGCGGCAAACGTATCGACGAAGCCGAGCGCAACCTGACCGTGGTCACACAACGTGTGCGAGATCGCGAACGCTTAATCTTGACCCAGGTAAAAGAGAGTTTCTACCGCGCCTTATCTCAGCGTCGCCGCTTTGCTCTCTTTCGGCAGGTTGAAGATCTTAACCGCCGACTGCGCGACGTGGCCGCAACGCGTTTTCAGGCTGGGGAAATCTCCAAGCTGGAGGTCAACCTGGCCGAGATCCAACTGGGACAGGCGCGCAAGGACGTGCTCACCGCCGAGCGAGACTACCGCAATACACTGCGTGAGTTGGAACGCCTGCTGGGACAGGAGCCGCGCGGGACCGTTGAGCTGACCGGCCAATTTGCCGCGACGCCCCAAACCTTCGACTCGCAAACCCTAACCCGCCTGGCTCTGGACAACCGGCCGGACCTGCAGGCGGCCAGCGCCGAGATCGGTCGGGTTGAAGCAGAGATGGCACTGACCCGCCGTCTGATCATCCCTAACCCGACGGTGAGTTTCGTGTATCGGGAAGAGGAGAAACGTGATCGTATCGCGGGCGCTGAGATCCGGTTTCCCCTGCCGGTATTTGACCGTAAGCAAGCCGAGCTGATTCAACTCGCTGGTCGCAAAGGCCAGGCAGGCTTCGAACGGCAAAGTGTCGAGTTGCAGATCCGACAGGAGGTCGGGGATGCGTTGCGCGCCTATGATACCGCCAAGGCCGAGGTCGAGGTGTTCGAGCAAGCGGTGCTAGAGCGCGCCACTGAGAACTTTCAACTCATCGAGGTCGCCTACCGCGAGGGCCAAATTAATCTCTTGCAACTCGTAGTGGTGCAAAACAACCTGATCACTGCCCAGCTCTCTTATATCGATGCCTTGACCGCCTACTGGCAGGCCCGGATTGCCCTTGAGCGGGCAACGGGCACAGAGCTGTAGTCAGTATGACACCGTGGAGATCGCCATGAATATTCGTTTCTTACGGCTGTGGAGCCTGCTTGCGCTGGCTTTGCTGATAAGCTGCCAACAGTCGGATAGCCCTCCAACCGGAGAGCAGACTCCGGCTGGAAAGCACGTCGAGGCTACAGGCGTCGTCCGCTTGTCCCCCGCAGCGCTACGTTCCTTCACTTTGAAGACCGCCCCCGTGGAGCGGCGCCCGCTCACAGAAGACGTGCGCGTAACCGCAGTGATCAAGCCCAACGAAAACCGCCTGGCGCATGTGAGCCCGCGTATCGCCGGCCGGGTAGTCGAAGTGCACAAGCTCTTGGGTGACGCAGTCAAAACTGGAGATGTGTTGGCCGTGTTCGACAGTGTCGAACTAGGCAAAGCCAAGGCTGACTACCTTAAGTTCCAAGCCCTGACCAGTGTGCAAGAGAAAAACTATCAGCGGGCGCGGCGTCTGTTCGAGCAAAAGATCTCGTCGCAGAAAGAAGTCCTGGAAGCCGAAGCCGCGTACCTGACAGTCAAGGCAGAGTTTGAAGCCGCCCACGCGACCTTGCACTTGTATGGACTCTCCCACGAAGACACCCATCGTCTCACCTGGCAGGCCAAAGAACCCATCTCCCAGTTCCCACTCTTCTCCCCCTTCTCCGGCATCGTCGCCGAGAAAGACATAACCATCGGTGAGGTGGTGTCCCCAGAGCGCTCCATCTATACCATCGCCGATCTCTCCATGCTGTGGATCCAACTTGAGGTCTACGAGAAAGACCTCGCCAAGGTACAAGTCGGGCAGGACGTGGTCCTGAGCATCGAGAGTTACTCCCAGGAGACTTTCCACGGGACAGTGACTTACATCGGCAGCCTTCTCAACGAAACCACCCGCACCGTCCCTGCCCGGGTCGAGGTCCCCAATCCGCAGGGGCGGCTCAAGCCCGGCATGTTCGCCACCGCGATCATCGCTGCGACGACGCAAGACGCTACGACCAGCCTGACCATTCCAGCAGGCGCGGTCCAACGTATTGAGGGCGAGACAGTCGTATTTGTCCCAAGTAGAGACGGAGTATTTCGCAAACGAAAAGTTGTGCTGGGCAAACAGGGCAACAGCTGGGTTGAGGTGCGAGCAGGCGTGCAGGAGGGCGAGCAGGTTGTCACTGAGGGGAGCTTCACGCTCAAGTCTGAACTACTGAAAGCCACGCTGGCCGGGGAGGAGTGACGCCGATGTTGAGCCACACCCTCGAATGGTCTTTACGTAACCGCTTTCTGGTCATGGTCTTTGCCCTCCTCGTCATAGGCGTCGGTGTCTATAACCTGCGACGGCTGCCAATCGATGCTCTACCAGATGTCACCACCAATCAGGTACAGGTCTTGACGCGCACCGCACCCCTCGGCCCGGTCGAGGTCGAGCGCTACATTACCTTTCCCGTGGAAGCCGCCATGAGTGGGCTACCGGATCTGGAGCAGATCCGTTCGGTGTCTCGCTTTGGTCTCTCGGCGGTGACGGTCGTCTTCAAAGATCACGTACCGATTTATCTCGCGCGTCAGATGGTAGCCGAGCGCCTGGCTCAGGCAAAGGAGCAGATCCCCGCTGGTTTTGGTACCCCTGAACTCGGGCCGGTGACAACCGGTCTGGGGGAAATCTTCATGTTTGCCGTGAGAGGTCCGGGTTACACGCCCATGCAACTGCGGGAGATTCTCGACTGGCAAATCGCCTATCGGTTGCGTGCGGTTCCTGGCGTGATCGAAGTAGCTCCTAATGGCGGCTATGCCAAGCAGTACCATGTCATCATCGACCCGACCAAACTCGTGAGCTATCGCCTGCCGATCAGCCGGGTGTTCGAGGCCCTGGAGAAAAACAACGTGGTCGCGGGCGGCGGGTACATCGAACATAACGGCGAGGCATATCTCATCCGTGGTGAGGGCTTAGTCGAGAATACTGCCGACATTGCTGACATCATTGTGGCCACTGGACCGGATGGAGTACCGATCCGGGTGCGTGAGTTGGGAACCGTTACCGTCGGGGCGATGCCACGCATTGGCGCGGCCAGTATGGACGGGGAAGGCGAGGCGGTGGTGGCGATGACGCTGATGCTGCGGGGCGAGAATGCGCGGGTGGTCGCTGAGCGGGTCAAGGAAGAAGTGACGCAGATTCAAGCGTCGCTTCCGCCCGGCGTCATCATCGAGCCCTTTTATGACCGCTCTGACTTGG
>JBGPOI010000608.1:0-3254 GCA_041487975.1 Binatia bacterium
AGCTGTGATGGCATTGCGCCAGATGGAAAAGGTCGAACCGGCGAAGATCCGTGTGAGCGCCGGCCAGATCGGCGTGAGCAAAGGTGGGGTCACCACCACAGCCATGAGCGTTGCGGAGGAGCAGGTATCTTTCGGCAACCATCCCGTGCCGGATGTGCTGGCCTATTTGCAAAACGAGACAGAGCTGACCCGCTCCACGCTGGTGCACATTCTCAAGGAATCGCACCGGCTCGCCGAGTTCTTCATCGATCCGCAGCGTTTCATGGATGCGGTCGCGGCGATCCTCAAGCATGAACTCCACCGGCTGCTGGTCGATGGTATCAAATACGAGCGCATCACGGGTACTGGGCCGGAAGCGGAATGGGAGATGGTACTCTTCAAGAACGAGGAATTCATCAACTACCTGACCGCCCTCCAGGTCCAGAAGTCGGTCTATGAATATGTCGTCTACGAGTCGGAGGTGGAGCGAGAGTTTGCCCGCCGATTGGATCAGCGGGAAGATATCAAACTCTTCGTCAAACTCCCGCGCGGGTTCGAGATCGACACACCGGTCGGCAAGTACAACCCGGACTGGGCCATCGTGAAGCAGGATGAGCAGACGCTCTATCTGGTGCGTGAAACCAAGGCAACCCGCGACTTCTTGAAGCTGCGCACCAGCGAGGCCGATAAAGTCCGCTGTGGCCAGCGCCATTTCGAGGCGTTGGGCGTGCCGTTCGCGGTGGCAGTGTCGGCGGATGAGGTGTAGGCGGAGGATACTATCCTTTCCATCAATTCTTGTCGTCTTATTCGAGGGGCTGATTGATTGCCTGCTCCAACTGGGCGACCGCAGTCTTATAGGTGGCGAGCGCCTGGATAGTGTTCGCCTGGGCCGAGGTCAGCGAGACCTGGGCATCGGTCAGCTCAATAATGTTGCCCACCCCGGCAGCATAGCGCCCTTCGGCGATGTCAAGGTTCTCCCGCGCTTGGACCGAAGTCTGTTCGCTCACCCGGATACTCTCCTCGGCCTGACGCAGGGTCAGAAAGCTCTGGCGCACCTCCAGGGCGATTTGTTGGCGGAGGTTGTCTTCTTGCGCTTGGAGGCCGCGCAGGTTCGCTTGTGCCTCCCCCACCTGGCCAGTGGTTAGGATGTCATCGAACAGCGGAACCGTGAGGGTGACCCCCCAGAGCCAGCCTTGCTGCAAGGGATACTCGCGGCCCGTCCAGTTATATTGTGCGGTGCCAATGACCGAGGGAAGGTACTGTTTCTGCAGCGCCGAGACCTGCTCGGTCGTTGCCCGCTGTTGGGCTTGAATGCTGCGCAGTTCCGGTCGGTTGGCATACGCTTGGGCCACTAGGGCCTCATCATTGACCGTGAGGGCCCCGCGTTCCAAGGTATCGACGAGCGTGAACAGAAAGGGTCCGGTGACGCCCATGGCGGTACGCAGGGTCTCGCGCGCCAACGCCACATTGTTGCGGGCGGTTAGCTGATTGAGGACTGCATTGGAGAGCTGCACCTGGGCTTGGGTCACGTCAAAGCGGGGCGCCAGGCCGACGTCGAAGCGGGCTTGCGCCTCTTCGAGGTGTTTCTGGTTTTGCTGCACCGTCTCGTCGGCCACCTGTAAGAGCCGCTGGCTGGCGAGGACGCTGTAGTACGCCTGCTTCGTGTTGAGGATCACCGTCTGCCGGGTGGTTTCCAGGTCGGCGGTGCTCGCCTCGACGGAGGCAAGCGCCGCGCGGATGGAGTCGAGCGTGCGGCCGAAATCGAACAGCAGCTGGCTCATACTGAAGTTGGTGGAGTTGAAGTGAAACAACTGGGAGGTGGTAACCTGTTGCTGCTGGCCGGCCTGGACCCCACCGACGGCAGCAGAGACGGCTTGCTGCTTGCGGATATAATTATAGGAGTAGCCGCCCCGGGGCAGATAGCCGGCGATCTGTTGGTGCACGCGTTGCTGGGCGGCCTCGATCGTGGCCTGCCCGACGCGCAAGGTCGGGTGCTGGGCCAGGGCGGTGTCGATCGCCTCCTGTAGGGTCAGTGTCGTAGCTGTCGTATTTTGGGATGGTGCACCCTGCGCCTCCCGCCTAAGCAGCAGTGCAAACACCAGGCAAACGATGAAGACCACACGTCGCATACGGATCCTCCCGCGGAGATCGAGTCGTTCTTCTTGATCCTGGTACCGGCTACGCTGTGGCCCGGCAGAAGGCAGGCTGCGTGCCAGCAGCTCGCGGATAGTCGGCCCTCGGCCCTTGTCACGGGTCGGTCGGCTTCCTCCTCGCGGCCCCAACGCTGGCGCCAGGGTCGTGTTGACAGAAGAGAACGTCGCGCGTAGAATTTGATATACTAACTATTAGTCATACACATATATCCTCGGCAAATCAACCAACCTGACGGACGCGTCTGACGGCAGGCCTGAGATGGATGGATGACAAAGCCAATGGCAACAACCAAGGCAAAGCCGGCCCAGTGCGCTGGGGAAATCATGGAAGCGGTCCCGGTGGTGATGCACTTTCTCCGTGCAGAGGCGCGTCGCCACGGCACCCCATTTCTCTCGGTCCCCCAGGTTCGCGCGCTGGTGTTCTTATACCGCCACCCCGGGGCGTCCTTGTCGAGCGCGGCAGAGCACTTAGGTGTGACCAGTCCCACCGCCTCCGTTCTCGTTGACCGTCTGGTGCGGCGGGGCTTGGTAGATCGCGCTGCCTATCCCCAGGAGCGCCGCCGCCTTGCCCTCACGCTGACTGTAACCGGTGCTCAGCATCTGCAGCAGGCCCGTGACGCCACGCGGACCCGTGTGGTCAGTCTGCTGGCCGGTCTATCCGCGGTCGAGCTGCACAAGATCATGGAAGGCGTCACTCTCCTCGAGAAGGTGTTTAAGGAGGCCGTCACCGAGCATGGCAGCTGATCCGGGAGTTGGCGATGCCAGCCGTGTACAGCTAGGAGAGCAATGAGGGTCCTCGTCAACATGGCGCACTCAGCCCAGCGTCTTTCCTGCCCTGGTTTTCTCCCTATCGGCTTCCTCTGGGTACTCCTGACCGCCCCGCTCTTTCTCTCTGCGTGTTCCCACGATGCCTCGGGAAAGCCCACCGTGCAGGATCCGGGAAGGAGGCCTGCGGTGCCGGTCACGGTGACCACGGTGGATCAACAAACCGTTCCCTTGCAACTGCGCGCCATCGGCGTGCGGTGAGACTGAGCGGTAGGCCTCTGGTTTGGCGCCACCTGGCAACGGAAGGGCATGAGCAAACAGTGAAGAGCCGCGAGAGCGGTGAGGACGTGTAATCAT
>JBGPOI010000609.1:0-3236 GCA_041487975.1 Binatia bacterium
ATCTTCACCGGTGCCGGTAAGTGCTTCTGCGCCGGCGCGGACCTGAAAGCACGCTCGGCTTCTTTAGAAGGTCAACAAGCGCCCCGCCCGGGCGGCATGTGGGCGCACTCGCGGGCGGCGCGCGAGGCCTTCAACTCTATTCTCGAATGCTCAGTGCCGGTGATCTGCGCGATCAACGGCCCAGCTTTAGGTGGCGGGCTCGCGCTGGTAGCTTCGTGTGACATCCTTATCGCCTCGGAGAATGCAGTGCTCGGTCTGCCTGAGATTGATGTCGGTCTCCTCGGCGGAGGACGTCACACCCAGCGCTTGTTCGGCGTCTACAAGGCTCGGAAGATGATGTACACCGGCGAGCGCATCGGCGCGGCGGAACTCTATCGCTTAGGCATCGTCGAGAAGGTCGTGCCTCCTGACAAGCTCATGGCTGAGGCTGGTGCCCTAGCTCAGGTCATCGCGAACAAGAGTCCGCTGGCTATTCGGCTAGCCAAGCACGCTATGAACACGATCGAGTTCATGGCCCTGCGCGACGGCTACCGCTTCGAGCAGAACATGACCCACGACCTCACCGGCAGCGAGGACGCGAAAGAAGCAGCACGAGCGTTTGTGGAGAAGCGCAAGGCGGTATTCAAAGGGAAATAAGGCCAGACGCCACCCCACCGTCATTTAGCTCCTATTTGTAGCGGCCGGTTCTCTGTGGGATCGTTCTTAGAACCGGCCGTCTTCCACTTCTTCTCGCCTCGAGTTTCTCTGCAGTAACCAATACTGAACTACCCTAGCGCCTCCTGAGCTCCTGCGCGGGAGGTATCCCTGTCAGCTTCCCTACATTTCTGCTCCGGACCACAAACCCCGGCACAGGAAGCAAACTTTTCGACGGTTGCCAACAACATCGTTTCGTAGACAAGCGGCGCACCCAAACCCGAACCATCCTCAGCCATAAATTTTTCCCGTAGCAGTCATTAACTGGCTCATGTCCAGGATTTGGGCGGGGAACGGCAGGTGCAGCCTGCCCTACTCAATTTGCCTCCTCCACGAGCAGCGTGGTAGGGCGGGCTCTGCCCGCCACCAAAACCAGAGCGCACAGATTTTGTACATGAGCCATTAAGCTTTCCGCTTTCGAGCCGATGTCTATTTAGAGCGGGTCTTACTGGAGGTGTCCCTGCTGGCCGTGCGGCGATAGGTCCCCTCTCCCCGCGCGGGAGAGGGACAGGGTCAGGGGACTGCCGGCAGCCTCTGTGCCCTGTATCCCCCCATCCTGATCTTTCCCTACGGAGGGAAGGACCCCCCAAAGGATCAGTAAAAGGGTCGTATCCAAGTGAGATGTGCTGTAAGACCTGTATAACTACTAGAGAGAGGCATTCGGGGGATGGAACTTGATAGAATAAGACTGGTGACTGCAGTCGATAAACAGGTGAGGTACACCGCGATATTTCCTGCACTCACACCGAATAAAAGCTGCCATTGCGTCTTAGCCTTCGCCCTCCTGCTTTTGCCTCTCTCAGCCCATGCGCAATCGGCCCTTTCCTCGGAGTTGTCTCCCTCAGCAACGTCCGCAAGCGAAGAGGCCGCTCTGTTTCAGGAAATCCCTTCGGTGTATGGCGCTTCCAAGTATGAACAGAAGGTAACCGAAGCCCCTTCGTCGGTAACCATCGTGACCGCCGATGAGATCAAAAAATACGGCTACCGCACCCTAGCCGACATCCTCCAGAACGTAACTGGCTTTTACGTTACCAACGACCGCAACTACAGCTACCTCGGGGTCCGAGGCTTCAACCGGCCTGGGGATTACGATACCCGTATCCTGCTGCTGGTGGACGGTCATCGTCTCAACGACGGCGTCTATGAGCAGGCGGCAATCGGCACGGAGGCTCCTCTCGATGTGGATCTTATAGATCGGGTGGAGATCATCCGCGGTCCCAGTTCCTCCCTGTACGGCACCAATGCCTTTTTCGGTGTGATTAATGTCATCACCAAGCGTGGGCGGGATGTCAAAGGCGTAGAACTCTCCACTGAGACCGGCCACTATGACTCCTACAAAGGGCGGGTCACCTATGGCAATAAATTCCAGAACGGTCTGGAGGTCCTGCTGTCCGGTTCCTTTTACAACAGCCCTGGGCACCATCGCTTGTATTACAAAGAGTTTGACGATCACGCCACTAACAACGGCATTGCCAAGAATGCCGATGCCGACCGCTACTACCACCTGTTTACGAAACTCTCCCTTGCCGATTTCACCTTCCAGAGTAGCTATCATGCCAGAGAAAAAGGCATTCCCACAGGCGCCTTCGGTACGGTGTTCAACACCACACGCAGCCGGGCCGTCGATGAGCATGGCTACGTAGACCTCAAATACGAGCATGAGTTTGCCCGGCATTGGGAACTCATGGCTCGGCTCTACTACGACCGCTACTACTACCGAGGTGATTACCTCTACGACTATTCAGAGAACCATGTCCCTTATCTCGTGTTGAATCAAGATTCGACACTCGCTGAATGCTGGGGCAGCGAAGTGAAGCTGACCAAACGATTGCTGCAAAAACATCGAGTCACGCTGGGGTTGGAATACCGCGACAATCTCAGCCAAGATCAGCGGAACTATGACGTCAACCCCTTTTCCTCTTACTTGAACGACAAACGGAATTCGGTTATCTGGGCCTTTTACTTCCAGGATGAATTCGCCATTTGGGACAACCTGATCCTCAATGCGGGCGCGCGCTACGATCACTACGACTCCTTCGGTGGCACCGTCAACCCGCGCTTCGCCTTGATCTACAATTTGAAAAAAACCTCCATCAAACTGCTGTACGGTGAAGCCTTCCGCGCGCCCTCCACGTTCGAGCAGTTTTATGGGAGTGCGAATGGGACCTCGTTTAAGGCCAATCCCAATTTGAAACCCGAAACGATCACGACCTATGAGTTGGTGGTGGAGCGCTACCTCGGTAACCACCTGCGCGCTGCTGCCGCTGGCTACTACTACACGACCAACGGCCTTATCAGCCAGACGGTTGACCCGACCGACGACAAGATCTCATTCCAAAACGTCGAGAATATCGCAGCTAAGGCTTTGTCCAAAAATAAAGTAGCCACCTTGGCAGAAGCTAACTTTTTGTTCAAGGTAGAAGGAGACCAATTCAACTCCATTGCGCAAGGAAGCTAAGGTGGCCCAGAAAGTAATTCGAGGGGTTCATGTTTGTACCTGCCAAGAGTGTCACAGTCATCCCTATAGCAAACACGCGCAAGAG
>JBGPOI010000610.1:0-3224 GCA_041487975.1 Binatia bacterium
AGCAGAGGAAGCAATTACACTCTGCACTGAGCAGGGGTTTGGTACGTTCTGGTTGGTGCAGGGAAACGTCTGGCGGGGCTGGGCACTGGCCAAACAGGGACAGGAAGAGGAGGGAATCTCACAAATGCGCCAGGGCATAGCAGCTTTTCGTGACATGAAGGCAGAGTTAGAACGGCCTTATTGGCTTGCTTTGTTGGCCGAAGTGTATGAGGAAATGGGACAGGCAGAGGAGGGGCTTAACGCGCTCGCTGCGGCGCTGGCGGCAGCGAACAAAACGGGGGAAAGGTGGTACGAGGCAGGACTGTATCGGCTCAAGGGCGAGCTGACGCTGCAAAAGTTTCAAGTTTCAGGTTCCACGTTTCAAGTCCAAGAAAGTCCGAAGTCCGAGGTCCGAAGTCCGGAGTCTGAGGCTGAAGAATGTTTTTTGCGAGCCATCGACATTGCCCGCAAGCAACAGGCAAAATCCTTGGAACTCCGTGCTGCCACCAGTCTCGCCCGCTTGTGGCAGCAGCAGGGCAAGAAGGCCGAAGCACGGCAGCTACTGGCGGAAATCTACGGCTGGTTCACCGAAGGCTTTGATACGGCCGACCTGCAAGATGCCAAGGCATTGTTGGAAGAGCTGCACTGAAGCAGACAATCGTCATCCTAGAGCTTATTAGGTTCACGGCGCACACGCCCGGATGGTATCCATCACGGTTTGTTTGGCATTGGCTCCTTCGCCGACGGGAAAGATAATTGGTAGCCCCAGGCCTGACTGTCGGTAGGCTTCGAGCCGCTCGCGGCATTCTGTCGGCGCCCCGGCGATCCCCATCGCTTGGATCAAATCATCTGGCACCAGCTTCGCCGCGCCTGCCCGGTCGCCTTTCGTCCACGCAGCCCTGATAGCTTGTGCCGCCTCAGAAAACCCACTTTCCGCCATCAAGCGATTGTAGCGCGGGAAGAACCCGGCATAGAACGCCGCCGCCGGCCGTAGCCGGTCGATCGCTTCTTGCCGATTCTCCGAGATGCTACAAGACAACAGAGAAACCACATCGATGTCCTCTGGTCGCCGTCCGGCTCGACGCGCACCGATGGCAACATGCTCTTTCGCTTTGCGGCCGGATTCCAAGGTGCTCCACACCATGATCGTGCCCTGAGCGATCTCCCCAGAGATCTCCAGCATTTGCGGAAACACTGCCGACAGATAAATCGGAATCTCCTTGCGGATGGGGCTGAACCACAGGTCAAAGCGCTCGATACTGAACGCTTCACCCTTGTAGGAGACCACGCCGTCGCGTAGCAGGGCGCGGATGATCTCTACCGTTTCTTTGACTCGCTGGACCGGCTTGCCATAGGGAATGCCATGCTCGGGCTCGACCTGCACTTTATGACTCGACCCCAGACCTAAGATAAAGCGTTGCTGCGAGAAATGATCGACGCAAGCGGCCGCCATCGCGATCGTCGGCGCGCTGCGGACGAAGACGCTGCTGATAGCGGTTCCCAGCAGAATCCGTTTGGTCGCCACCGCACAAGCAGTCAGGATGGAAAACTGATCCCCACCATGCCCTTCCACCACCCAAGCAGACTCGTAACCGAGATCCTCGGCCAGTTTGACACAGTCCACGATATCCCACGGCGAGAGTCCCCCGCCACCCAGTGCCACACCGATGCGCGCCATTGTTTCCTCCTTTGTAGAAAGAATCCCTACTTGCTCTTCTCTCAGTCAGAAGTAGGGGCGCACGGCGTGCGCCCACAGAAGGGCAACCGCATGGGGTTGCCCCTACTCGATTCGGCAACCGCTCGCCCTGAACTAGCAGAAATACGACCATGCGCTCTACCCTAGCGTATCAAAGCGACGGATTAGAGCGAGTTCCCTTGGCGAAGGCGGGAACGTCTCTGTCACAGATGGAGCGGAACGTAGCGGCCAGCCGGTATGCGCCTGTACCTCGTCATGAGTGACGCCAGAATGAAGCGATTCGAGGATCATCTCCCCCGACTCAGTAAAACCGAACACTCCCAAAGACGTGACGACCTTACTCGGTCCTCCACCAGGGAGGCCAACGATCTGTCGCCAGCCACTCCCCGTCCCATGCCCCGGCGAGGTCAGATACGAAACCTTTTCCTGAAAACGCCGCTTCTCGTGGGTCATCATAATTACGGTGCGGCGGGCAAACGAAGCGATATCCGCCGCGCCGCCGCTGCCTGGTAAGCGTACCTGCTGTGCCAAGGTAGTATTTAAGTTGCCAAAGCGATCGATCTCCGCTCCACCGATAAAACCCAGATCGACGCGCCCCCGTTGCAACAGGGACATCACCTCGATGAGTCCGGTACACACCAACGCGTCACTGATATTGGGGGGATCGCTCATGGTCACGATGGGAGACAGCGCGCTGCGATCACGGAGCACGCCGTTTTCGAACACCCCGACAGCGAATGGAGCGTGGAGTGCCTTGGCCACGGCAAAGGCCACTAACGGCAGGCGCATACCAACAAACACCACTTCCCCGTCGCCAATCTCACGGGCGGCGGCGGCGATCATGATCTCACGCGTGGAGAATGATTCGGGCACGAGTCGAACTCCTCTTTTTCCCTGCCTTCGTAACAACCGGGCGGGCGCACACCGTGCGCCTCGACAATCGAGGCTCCTGCCTAAAACCCGTAATTCACCTCACCTCGAGGCAGTTGCTTGGCATCCACACGCAGTTCCTTGACCAACTTCTCACCCAGCTTCGTTCGATAAGCTTCTTGGTCGGAGAGGTCTGTCACCCACTCTTTCAACCATGCCACGAATCCCTCTCGACGACGAGAAGCATCATGGTAGCGAAGGAACTGTTCGTCGTCGCGTCGCCAGAACCCCTGTACTGGGGACGGGTGCGCCCCTAAAGGTTCGAGCACCACCGCATCCACGAGGATACCGGGAATCAGAGTGCGGTTCGGGTCAGAGACAATCACTTCTCGCTCCACTACCTCTTCGCACGTGAGAATCACCCGTTCCGCCGCGTAGGCCGCCTCGACTGCCACGCCGAGGTTACCCCACAAATGGGCGTTGCCGAACGCGTCAGCGCGCTGGACGTGGAGAATGGCAACATGCGGCACGACGGCTTTGACGGCGGTAAGCTGCTCCGCGCTGAAGGGGCAAGAAAGCGGACGAAATGCAGCCTCGTTCTTGACGATATCGCTTCCTCCGCCGGTGCGAGTTGGCAGGAAGGGCACGCCCATCGCCGCAGCCTTCAGGGCCAGGGCCA
>JBGPOI010000611.1:0-3218 GCA_041487975.1 Binatia bacterium
CACGACCCGGCTGCTGGCCATGCTGACCTTTCGCCCTGAGTTCATGCCACCCTGGGGGAATCGCTCGCACCTCAGCCAGCTGACGCTGAGCCGCTTAGGGCGCAGCCAGGTCGAGGCGATGGTCGAGCGGGTCACGGGCGGCAAAGCCCTGCCGTTTGAAGTACTGCAACAGATTGTGAGCAAGACCGATGGCGTGCCGCTGTTTGTCGAAGAGTTGACTAAGACAGTGGTGGAGTCGGGGCTGTTACGAGAAGAGGAGGGCCGTTATGTAGGGGCGCGTGGCCAGTGGAAAGGCCAGGCCGAAGGTGCGCCCATCCCGCTGCTGGCAATTCCATCCACGTTACAAGATTCCCTGATGGCGCGGCTCGATCGGTTGGCGCCCGTCAAAGAGATTGCACAGGTGGGTGCCACGCTCGGCCGAGAGTTTAGCTACGAACTCCTTCATGCCGTCTCCCCGTTAGACGAGGCAACATTACAGCAGGGGTTGCGCCAGTTAGTCGAAGCTGAACTGCTCTACCAGCGAGGGTTGTCTTCGCAGGCTACTTATCTCTTCAAGCATGCGCTCATTCAGGACACAGCCTATCAATCATTGTTGAAGAGCACCCGGCAGCAGTCTCACCGCCAGATTGCCCAGGTGTTGGAGGAGCGGTTTGCAGAGACCGTTGAGACCCAGCCTGAACTTGTAGCTCATCACTACACGGAGGCAGGTCTCGTTAGACAAGCCATTCCTTATTGGCAGAGGGCGGGGCAGAAGGCCGCGGAGCGCTCGGCCAATGTGGAAGCAGTCAGCCATCTCACCAAGGGGCTGGAGTTGCTCAAGACCCTGCCGGACATCCCGGACCGCACCCAGCAAGAACTGGCCTTGCAGACTGCCCTTGGGCCGGTTTTGATTGCTACCAAGGGCTATACAGTCCCGGAAGTGGAACAAGCCTACACTCGGGCGCTGGAGCTGTGCCGGCAAATGGGGGAAACCCCTCAGCTCTTTCCGGTGCTGCGGGGACTGCAACTTTTTTATTTCGTACAAGGGCAGCACAAGACGGCGTGTGAGCTGGCTGAGCAGCTCCTTACCTTGGCTCAGCGCGCGCAAGACCCAGTGCTCCTCGTAGGGGCCCACTTGGCGCTGGGGCAGACTCTGTGCTTACTGGGGGAGTTGGCCTCTGCTCGGGAGCACCTGGAGCAGGGCATTGCCCTCTACGGCCTTCAGCAGTACCGATCCCTGGCCTGGGCTGGGGCGCATCCCGGGGCGCAATGCCTATCCTATACGGCCTGGACCCTGTGGCATCTTGGCTATCCTGAGCAGGCCTTGAAGAGAAGGCACGAAGCGCTCGCCTTGGCCCAGGAGCTATCTCACCCCTTTAGCCTGGCTCATACCCTTGTCAGTGCTGCTTGGCTCCATCGATACCGCCGGGAGGGGCAATCATCCCAAGAGCGGGCAGAGGCAACCATTGCACTTTCTAGCGAGCAGGGGTTTCCGTTTTACTTGGCGATGGGAACTATTCTGCGGGGCTGGGCGCTGGCCGAGCAGGGACAGGCAGAGGAAGGGATTGGACAGATGCGCCAGGGCATGGCTGCCTACTGGGCCACAGGGGTAGAGGTGTTCCGGCCGTCTTATCTTGCCATGCTGGCCGCGGCGTATGGGAAAGTGGGACAGGCCGAAGAGGGGCTTCACGTGCTGGCCGAAGCGCTGGATACAGTACACAGAACCGGGGAGCGGTACAACGAGGCGGAGTTGTATCGGCTGAAAGGGATGCTGACGCTGCAAAAGTTCAAAGTTCAAGGTTCCAAGTTCCAAGTTACCAGCCCCCAACACCCAACGCTCAGTCCCCAAGCGGAGGCAGAAGCCGAAGCGTGTTTCCACAAGGCCATCGAGATTGCCCGCCGCCAGAGTGCCAAGTCCCTGGAGCTGCGGGCGGTGATGAGCTTGAGCCGGCTGTGGCAGCACCAGGGCAAGAAGGAAGAGGCGCGGCAGACGCTGGCGGAGATCTATGGTTGGTTCACGGAAGGCTTTGATACCAAAGACTTGCAAGAGGCCAAAGCGCTGTTAGAGGAATTGGCCTGAAACAAAAAGTGCAGATGGAATCAGAAGAGAAACAAATAACTATCGCCCGAGAGCTGATTGCGACCGGACTTTGTTTACACACTATTTGACACGACCGCGCAAAAAGGTCTAGAGTCCAGAAGGGTCTAGTACTTCGTCACGATGAAAATGAGGGGTTGTCATTCTGAGCCGCAGCGCAGCGGAGGCGAAGAATCTCATGAAACGACAGACCGCTGGCGAGATTCTTCGTCGCTTCGCTTCCCAGAATGACATCCATCAAATTTTGACTCTAGACTGTTCTTGACCGTTTGTCGTTCACCGTCTACTGTTCGTGACAGAAAAATAGGAGGTCGCTAGTGACTGCGTTGACTGCGCAAACCCGCTTTTTCACCGAAGAACACGAGATGTTCCGCGAGCAGGTGCGGAGTTTCGTCAACAAGGAAATTGTTCCGCATATCGACCAGTGGGAAGAGGAGGGACTGTTTCCCAAGTCACTCTACAGACGGATGGGCGAGTTGGGCTTCCTCGGCATCCGCTACCCGGAGAAGTACGGTGGCAGCAACGGTGATATTTGGATGACCGTCGCTTTCTGTGAGGAGATGTGCCGCTGCCGGGCGATGGGCTTGCCCATGAGCGTCTTGGTGCATACCGATATGTCCTCAACCCACATTGCCCGCTATGGGACTGAGGAACAGCGACAACAGTATCTGGTGCCCATGATTAAGGGCGAGAAGGTCTGTGCCATAGGCGTCTCCGAGCCGGCGGCTGGTTCGGACGTGGGAGGCATTCAGACGACCGCGGTCCGAGACGGCGACTCCTATGTGCTGAACGGTTCCAAGATTTTCATCACCAATGCGGTCCATGCCGATGTGTTCTGTGTCGCTGCCAAAACCCAGAAAGATAAAGCCCACAAGGGCATCTCGATGTTTATTGTCGAGCGTGACACCCCGGGCTTCCGTCTGGCGAAAAAGCTACAGAAGCTCGGCAATCACAGCTCCGATACTGGGGAACTGGTGTTCGAGGACGTGCGCATCCCACGGCAGAACCTGATTGGCGAGGAAGGCAAAGGCTTCTATTACATCATGGGCAACTTCCAGGATGAGCGGCTGATTGCCGCCAGCATGGCGGTGGGCGCGGCGCAGCAAGCCCTGGAGGACACTCTACGTTACACTCGGGAACG
>JBGPOI010000612.1:0-3205 GCA_041487975.1 Binatia bacterium
AGAAAGGGCCGGTCCACTGACCGCCTCTGTATCCCTGTACATTGGAAAGGAGGACTCTACTGATGGAGATCAAGACCGAACGTATCCACGTCAACGTCGATGGCACGACCATGGGCGGCTATCTGGCCCGGCCCGCCGACGGGGCTCCCCGCCCGGCGGTGCTGGTGTTCATGGAGATCTTCGGTGTCAACTCGCACATCCGCGACGTGACCGAGCGGGTCGCTCGTGAAGGCTATGTCGCTCTGGCCCCGGATTTCTTCCACCGTACTGGGCCAGGAGTGGAGTACGGGTACGACGAGAAGGGCATGACCGAGGGGATCAAACTGCTCGGCGGTCTCAAAGCCGATGAGATCGTTGCCGATGCCCGGGCCGCGCTCTCGTTCCTCAAACGGCAAAACTTCGTCAAGGGCGACAAGCTTGGCGCCATGGGCTTCTGTATCGGTGGGCACGTGACCTACCTGACTGCTTGTGAGACCGAGGTCAAGGCGGCGGCCAGCTTCTACGGCGGCGGTATCGCCGGGGACAAGGGCCTGGGGGGTGCGCCGTCCACCATCGGTCGCACTAGTAACATCAGCGGTCGCATTATGTGCCTCTTTGGTGGCAAGGACGCGCACATCCCGGTGTCACAAGTCGATGCGGTCCGTGCGGCCTTGGAGAAAAACCGCATCCGCCATGAGGTCGTGGTTTACCCCCAGGCTGACCACGGTTTCTTCTGCGACCAGCGGGCGTCTTATGATAAAGCTTCGGCCGAGGACGCTTGGGGTAAAGTGAAGAAGCTGTTTGCTGAGGAGCTGGGTGGGTAAGGCAATCAGTGGTAGTTGAAAGCCGAACGGTGCAGGGGCGCGCAGCTGCGCGCCCCTGCAATTAATACGGGGGAATCATGGGTGTCCTCGACGGCAAAGTTGCCATCGTCACTGGCGCTGGACGGTTGCGCGGCATCGGTCGGACAACCGCGCTGGCCTTAGCCGATTTGGGTGCTGATCTCGTGATTACGGGTACTGGCCGCGACCCGGCCAAGTTTCCCGCCGATGAAAAAGCCATCGGCTGGCGTGATATCGACAGCACGGCGGAGCAGGTGCGCGAGCGCGGGCGACGCTGCGTGCCGATGGTTGCCGACGTGGCCAGTGGCGCCGATGTGAAACGCACGGTGGCGGCAACCCTGCAGGAATTTGGTCGGGCCGATATTCTGGTTAACAACTCAGCCTTTGCCCGTGGACCTGACCGTGTGCCGCTCCTCGAGTTGTCCGAAGACCTATGGCGCAAAGTCCTGGAGATTAAGCTGACTGGCAGCTTTCTCATGTGCCAGGCCGTGCTGCCGACGATGATTAAACAAGGTCAGGGTGGGGTCATCCTCAATATTTCTTCGATCGCCGGCAAACGTGGATTTCCCAACATGGCGGCATATTGCACGTCGAACGCCGGCATCCAGGGCTTCACCCAGGCCCTAGCCATAGAGTTAGCGCCGCACAACATCCGCGTGAACGCCGTCTGCCCGGGAATCATCGACACCTCACGTATGGATGATCTCGGCCGTGACGCAACCTGGAAAGCGGCGATTAACCAAACCGTGCCGCTCAAACGTGCCGGCAGTGACAAGGAGACCGGCAAGTTTATCGCTTATCTCTGCACGCCCGATGTGTCGTACATTACCGGTCAGTCGATCAACTTCGATGGCGGAGTGGTGATGTGGTGAAGCAGTGAAGAATGAAGAGTGAAAAGTGAAGAATTGCGCAGAGGAAAACGCTGCACTCCGCAACTCATTACTTAACCTCAGTCTTGAGTTGAAACAGCAAGGTCGTCAATCCACGCCGGAAGTGTAGAATCGAAGCGCAACCTTTGATTCTCCCTCTGGAGGACGACGACCTATGACGAATAGCGTAAACGACACTATGCTCATGATCTACTGCTTTGTGGACGAATTCTTGCAAACCCATCCCGTTGTGGCCCAGTGGCGGCACTCGCCTCACGTCCAGCCCCGCTTCAGCGACGCCGAAGTCTTGACGATTGCGCTATTGCAAGGCGTCTTGGAGATGGCCACTCTCAAACAGACCTATCGCTTGGTGGCGCAGAATTGGCGGGCAGCCTTTCCTCACTTGCCGTCCGACAAACAGTGGCTGGCGCGGGTGCACCACCTGCAACCTCAAGTCGGGCAGTTGTTGGCTGCTACCTGTGGGCATGCGCCGAGCGCCGCCCGGTTGTATCTGATTGATAGTAAGCCCATCCTGCTCTGTGCCCCCATCCGGCGCGGGCGGGTGCGGCGGTTGCGCGATGAAGGCGCGTACTTTGGCAAAACCAGCAAGGGGTGGTTCTTTGGCTTCAAGTTGCATCTGTTGCGCCACCTTAGTGGACGGGTGCTCAATATCATCTTGACGCCGGGCAACTGGGACGACCGCGACCCAGCCCTGGCCTTGGTGCAAATGGTCGATGGCGGTGTCACGCTGGGCGACTTGGGGTATCGTGGCCCCGAGTGCGCGACCACCTTGGCCGAAGACGCGGAGATGCTGCTGATTACGCGAGCTCGCGCCCCTGAGCACAAATTCGTGCTCAGTCAGGTGCGCCAGGGCATCGAAACCACCTTCAGTCAGTTGTGGTGGAAGTTTGTGGATCGGGTGTTTAGCCGCTCCTGGCGGGGCTTGTGGAATACGATCCAACTGAAGGTGTTGTTCTATAATCTGGGGCACGCAGGTGTTCTAACCGTCTGAGGGCAACTCAAGACTGAAGTTTACTTATGCTCTCCCCAAACCCCACAACCCAGGACATTTTCCTGGCCCGCCTCTTCGAGGAGCCGTTGGTGCCAGTCGGCGCCGATCCCACGCCGGCCGAAAATGCCGCTTTGGCCGATGCACTCATAGAGTACTCGAAACGTTCTGGCCCGGATGATTTCTCCAGTCTCACCGGTTTTCTCAAGACCTACCCAAAGTCCCCCTGGAACGTTGCGCTGCTGACCAATCTCGGACTCGAATACTATAACACGGGTCAATATTCGAAAACGCTGGAGGTGTTGGGTCAGGCCTGGGAACTCGGCAGAGCGGTCACCGACCTGAAGGGCAAAGCCATAGTGGACCGCGCCGTCGGGGAGCTGGCTTACATGCATGCGCGCCTCGGACAGATGACCGAACTTGACGCACTGCTCAAGTCTGTTGAGGGCCGCACCTTTTCCGGTCCCGCCACGGAGCGAATCACCGGTGCCCGTGAGGGCCTCTGG
>JBGPOI010000613.1:0-3195 GCA_041487975.1 Binatia bacterium
GACGTGACGCAGAAGATCGTGGCCGACAACGCCCTCCGGCTCTACCGCATGGCGTAGCTCCCTTTCGTAGGGGCACGGCGCGCCGTGCCCCTACATTCTCCCGCCATTTTCGTAACGTCAGCGAAACGGACGTAGAGGACAATCCTCTCGCAAAGCACAGGGCGGCGACCGGCGCCCTGTGCGACGTCCAACATTGTCGATTTCTCCAGTGGGTTCGGTCAACTTTCAGGCCAATGATGCGGAAAGTGCTATGGTCACAGGTTTCGTTGATTTTGGCGGGTTGCCGCGACGAGTCCACTCTCCCTTCAATGTGGTTTTATTTAGGACATGCGAGGGCACAGGGATATTCCTCAACTTTTGCGGAGTGCTGCCGATACCCTGTTCAAGGAAACCTGATGACCAATGAGAGGGAAGACGAAAGCCCAGCTCCTCGACGAGGTAGGTGCACTTCGGCAGCAGGTAGCGGACCTGCAGGCGGTGGTCGCCGCGCATGAGCAGGCGGAGGAGGCACTGCGGGAGAGCGAAGAGCGCTATCGGGACTTAGTAGAGAACAGCGAGGATCTCATCTGTACGCACGACTTGGACGGACTGATCCTCTCGGTCAATCCCATGCCAGCCAAAATCCTGGGCTATGATCCCGGCGTCTTAGTGAACAAGAAGACCATCCGCGATCTTCTGGCGCCCGAGTTCAGGTCTCAGTTTGATCGCTACCTCGACACAATCAAGCGGGAGGGGGTAGCGACGGGGGTGATGGTCGTGCAGACCAAGGGGGGAGAACGACGAATTTGGGAATACCACAACACTCTCCGAACTGTAGATGTTGCCAGTCCTCTCGTACGCGGGATGGCGCACGACATCACCAAGCGCAAGCACGCGGAGGATGCGCTACGGGAACGGGTGCGCCTGGCGGTCTTTGTCGCGGATGTGAGCCGCGCGCTCACGCAAGGAGTTACTCTCAGGGATATTCTGCAGCACTGTACGGAAGCTCTCGTCCGCAACCTTGACGCCGCCTTCGCCCGCATCTGGACGCTCAACCCCCAAGAGGATGTCCTCGAACTGCGGGCCAGTGCCGGCCTGTACACCCACCTCGATGGTGCTCACAGCCGTATCCCAATCGGCCAGTTCAAGATCGGCCTCATTGCCCAGGAACGCAAGCCCCATCTCACCAACGCGATCATCGGCGACCCTCGAGTCCATGATCAAGAGTGGGCCAAGCGGGAGGGGATGGTCGCATTTGCCGGCTATCCTTTGCTGATTGAGGACCGTGCTGTCGGGGTCATAGCCATGTTCGCCCGCCACGCCTTGACCGACGCCACCCTACAGGCGCTGGCCGCAGTGGCAGACGAGATCGCGGTGGGCGTTGAGAGCAAAACTGCCGAGGCGGCACTGCAACAGGAGGCGCAGATTTCCTCTGCGCTCGCGCAAGCGGGGCATGCCATTATCATGTCGTCAGGCACCCCGGAGGTGTTGGACCGGCTCTGTCGGCTGGTGACGGATGTGCTGGCCTGTGACTCCAGCTATGCCCTGCTCTGGCAGCCCCAAACGGCAGTGTTCGTACCGGTGGCCACTCATGGCCATCTGCCCGAGCAAGCGGAGGAAATTCGCGCGCTCAAGATGCCCAGAGACTGGCTGGCCCCCCTGCTGGCGCAATTCGAGCAGCAGAATGTCGTGCCGCTGGAGGTCGCCCGCTGGCAGTCCCTGCCAATTATGCAGGTGGCGAGGCAGTATGGGATGACCTCCACCCTATATGTGGCCCTGCGCCAGGGCTCCGAGGTCATTGGGATCCTGACGGCGGCGTATCGTGGCCGATCGGGAGTGTTTACCGTCCAGCACGAGCGAATCTTGCAGGGTATTGGCCAGTTGGCCTCTCTCGCCTTGCAGAATGTCCAGTTATTGGACGAACTGCAGCGGGCCAACCGTCTGAAAGACGACTTCCTGGCCACCATGTCCCACGAACTGCGCACGCCACTCAACATCATCCTAGGGTATACCGGCCTTCTGCTCGAAGAGGCCTTTGGCCCCCTGGCACCCAAGCAGGCTGAGTATTTGCGCCGCGTAGACAAAAACGCCAGGCAGTTGTCGGAGTTGATCGTCGCCACCCTGGATATAAGCCGCCTCGAAGCAGGGCGATTACCGGTGCAGCTGCAGGAGGTGCAGCTCCCAGAGTTGCTACACGAACTCGACATGGAGGTCCAAGAGTTGTTGCGGGAGAAACCAGGACTACGCTTCACCTGGCAAGTGTCGCCTGAGCTCCCGCAGTTGCGCACGGATCGAACAAAGCTCAAGGTGGTACTGAAGAACCTCGTGAGCAATGCCATCAAATTTACTCCAGCTGGCCAAGTCTCACTGGACGCCATAGGGATTGAGAAGGGAGTAGAGATTCGCGTGAGGGACACCGGTATTGGTATTGCACCGGAGGTCCAGTCGGTCATGTTTGAGATGTTCCGGCAAGGGGAGAGTGCCACGACACGGCGCCATGGTGGCGTCGGGCTAGGACTGTACATTGTGAAGCGCTTGCTCGAGCTCGTGGGAGGCACAGTGACGGCTGAGAGCAAGGTGGGTCACGGCTCTACTTTTCGGGTATGGCTCCCGGACACGCCGGACGAGTGCCGTCAATTAACGCCTCGTGGAAAGACGCCGCTCGATCCTCTGACTGCGTCTCATCATTAGGTAATGGCCTTCCGGTAGTAGCTCTGCGAAAATTTACTCTAAGGCCCTTTTTTCTAGGGCTGTTCTAGTTACTTTTAACCCCAAAACTGCCATTTGGCCTTACGATAGCAACGGAGCAGAATCCAACGCTCCAGCTATAACTTCTTTTAGAGGTCGAGTTTCTTACCATCTCAGCGCATAAGACAATCAATTTGGGTGATTATCTCTCAAAAAACTCGACGTATAAGAGTCTACGAGCCAGAATCTGGCCCACGAGACTAAAACAACCCCTCCGACCCTCTGGTCGCTAACTATCTAAAAACTCTGAAGTTCCATCATCCAAGGGGGTGCATTAGGTGCCGGGCGTTGTTTTCTGTTCTCCTGCTATGGGAAGGCCGAACTGAGCGAACAGATAGTGAGTTGGCGGAGGCAAGGTGAGCGGCAGCGCCTGCGGATCGTACACTGTAGCATTTCAACGGCTGAGGCAGAATGGAGACCGTTGACAAGGTTTTTTCAGTATGAAAAATAATTTTTCATAAATGTGAA
>JBGPOI010000614.1:0-3194 GCA_041487975.1 Binatia bacterium
CCGCGCTGAAAAACAAAATGCCGAAAGTGGTAGAAGCTGCTGAAGGAAAAACGTGGGTAGCTCACAACGGCACAAACCTTGGCCTGGCCGGGGGCATGGGTTCGGCCGGTCGTCCATATATATCCGGCCAGATCTATAGATCGGACCGTATGGCAGCGGAAGGTTTGTACGAGGACTATAAGCGCGGGATTCTCCGGATCGCCGACCCAAAGTACCGCTTGCGTGACCAGGATCGCGACGGGGTGGTCGGTGAGGTGCTGTACGGTATCCTCGGCGCGGCGTTCCGACTGCAAGATCCCGAAATAGTCGAGACCGTCGTGTACATCTACAATGACTTTGCGGCGAACTTCAGCAAAGCGTGCCCGGAACGTCTGGCGACAATCGCCTGTCTGCCGACTTTTTCTCCTGACAAAGCGGCAGATGAACTGCAACGTTGCGCGAAAATGGGACTGAAAGGTGCAGAGATTCCCATATCCCCAGGCATGATGCCCCTTTGGCATAATGACTGGAACCCATTATGGGAAGCAGCACACGACTGTGGCATTCCCATGCATTTCCACACGCTCGGACCGAAACAAGACCTGACCTGGCTTTCCGACCACCGCTCCCGTCGTATGTGGCTGGCGACGCTCCTCGCGGGATTTCAAATGTCCATGGTCGAAGCGATGGCAGCGATCATCTATAGCGGCGCGCCGGAGCGCTACCCCAATTTGAAGATCGTTATTGGGGAAGCGGGCATCGGCTGGATCCCTTACGTGTTGGAACGTCTGGATTACGAGTGGGAGGATCAATTCAAAGACTTAGAATTGAAAATGAAACCCAGCGAGTACTGGTACCGGCAAATGTATGCCACCTACCAGCAAGATCAGACCGGTATCGACCTCATCGACAAAGTTGGGGTCAACAACGTGATGTGGGGCTCTGATTTTCCTCACCCAGACGGCATTTGGCCGGACTCACAGGAATTCTTACAGAAGCAACTCGGACATTTACCGGAAGCGACGCGCCGCAAGCTCGTGTATGAAAACGCGGCGAAGCTGTACGGGTTTCCGATGGGGCGGTAACGCGTTCATCCTCATCACTCTATCACTCTCCATAATACCGCGCCTCGATCTCGTTGCCCTCGGGATCGTGGAAATAAACAGAGGTGCCGTTGCCGCGGGCGCCCCAGCGTGGCAGCGGGCCTTCGAGGGCAATCTGTCGCGTGGCCAGGCGCTCGCGCAGTGTGTCCCAGTCGGACTTTTCTAGGGTCAAGCAGAAATGGTTCAGGTTTGGGCGTCCGCGCGTGCGGAGTTGAGCATTCTCCCACATCGCCCGGGGCGCCAGATCGATGACCGTGTCGGCGTTGACCCGCACCGACGGAAAAGGCACTCTCCCGTGGCGAAATTCCTCGATCCGCTCCGGCTCCAGCTCAACCACCTCGGTATAAAATCGCACCAGCGCTTCGATATCTTCAGCATTGAGCACGATGTGATCCATCACGCCTTGCATAACGCGCCTCCCTACGGCTGTTCGTATCTCCGTCTTAGCTCAATCCCAGCCCCTCTCGCAACACGGCGTTGTGCTTGACCGGAGAGAGACCTCTTGTGTACGATGAACCCCACGCTTTTCCCAGATGAGAACAAAAAGGAGACGGCAATGAAAATACTCCCCATTCCGGTACTGACAGACAATTATGCCTATCTGATCGTCGATGAAGCCACCAACGAAGCCGGCGTGGTCGATCCCTCCGAGGCCAAGCCGGTGGCCGCAGTGGTCAAACGCGAGGGGGTGAAGCTCACCACTATTATCAACACGCATCATCATTGGGACCACGTTGGTGGCAACGAGGAATTGGTGAAAGAGTTCCCCGGCCTCAAAGTGTACGGCCATAAACGTGATAAAGATCGTACTCCGTGCATCACCAATCTGGTGGACGAAGGCGATAGCCTGAAGATCGGTGGGCTTGAAGGTCGTTTCCTTTTCATCCCCTGCCATACTAGTGGCCACGTCGCGCTACACTTCCCGCAAGAAAAGTCCGTGTTCACCGGCGATACCCTGTTCATCGCCGGCTGCGGCCGCCTGTTTGAGGGCACGGCCACGGACATGCACAACAACATGGTCAAGCTGATGTCCTTGCCGAACGATACCCGCGTTTATTGCGGGCACGAATACACCGAGAAGAATCTGAAGTTCGCTTTGACGCTGGAACCGAATAACGCGCAAGTGCAAGCGAAGCTTCAGTGGGCACAAGAGATGCGGGCGAAAAAGCTGCCAACGGTTCCCTCGACCGTGGCGGAAGAGAAGGAGATCAACCCTTTTGTGCGGGTCACTAACTCTGAACTGCAGGCCAACATCAAGAAACAATTTCCCACGCTGACGCTCGATCCGGTGTCTGTGTTGGAAAAGACCCGGTTTCTGAAAGACAACTTCTAGCGCGAGGGAGGAGTGATGCCCGCAGGGGCGCCCATACGGCAACAACATGAAAAAGACAGCCGTTTCCCCTTTTCGCCGTTTCTCCTTTTCGCTGTTTCCCCTTTTCGCCGTTGTTTTCTTTTCTGCTTGCAGCCTCTTCGACAACACGCAGATCGAGCAACAGCGCGCCGAAATCGCCCGGCTCAAGCAACAGGCCGAGCAGCTTCGGCAAGAAGCCGATGCGCTCCAACAACAACGACAAAAGGAAGACAAAGAGCGCGAATCGTGCAACCGCGCGTATTCCTCCTTTGCTGCCGCCCGCAAAGCCACACGGGGCGAGGAAGCCATCGACTTGTATCGGGAAGGACTCAGCCTCTGTCCGAGCGACGACGTCGCACACAATGAGTTAGGAGAAATCTATGTACGCCTGGGGCGCAAGGCGGACGCCGCGACCGAGTTTGCCGCGGCCTTGCGTCTTAATCCGAATTTTTCTCGCGCGCAGAAGAATCTGGACGCAGTAAAGTAGTGTCTAACGTGTAAGGCAAAACCCTCACCCTTTCTCTCTCCCTCTGGGAAAGGGAGGAATCGCTTTCCCTGGTCAGAAAGGGCCAGGGTGAGGTGTGCTCTGTGCGCTCACCCCCGATGAAAAGCGCACCAGAGTAAGGAATCGCCGCCGAATATTCCGGCAGTGGAGAAGGCTGTGCTTCCCTGCCGCGGGCCTGCGCCTCAATAATGAGTTGCGTTCCCCACAAACTCCTCAGGTCGATTGCCGCGCCTCTGAACGTGAAGGGCTTACTGGA
>JBGPOI010000615.1:0-3189 GCA_041487975.1 Binatia bacterium
CGCTTGGTGGCGCCGGCCAATTGACTCAGCAATATGTCGGGGCTGGGATTGACGCCGAGCAGGTTGAAATGATGCTCGCCGATCCACGCCGAGTGCAGACCGACCTCCTCGGCATAGAGCGCCTCGGCGTAGATATCCTTGATGAACTGCTCGGGAGCGCGAGGGTTGTCGATGTAACGGTTATCACTGAGAGTGAAATAGCCAAACTCCATGGCGTTGCTCCTCTAGCGGATCACGTTGCCTTAGCGGCGGGAGGGATCAGGCCAGCCCGTAGCACCGAGCCGCGTTCTCGCCCATGATCTTCCTTTGCGCGCTCTCAGGGAGTCCTGCGCACCCTTCGCGCAACTCGTCCACCACGCCGGGGAAGGTGCAGTCAAAGTGCGGGTAGTCCGACGCCCACATGAGAACGTTCTCGGTGCCCAGGGTGACAGCGGTCTTGAGCGCGACATCGTCGGGTTCGCACGAAAGAAAACACTGGCGGGAGAAATACTCGCTGGGCTTGAGCTTGAGCGGCGGCAGCATACGGCCGATCTTTTCGTGAAACTCATCCAGGCGGGCCAGCCAATAGGAGAGCCACCCGCCGCCGGTCTCCAGGAACGCCACGCGCAAGCGGGGATATTTTTCTAACACCCCCCCGCACGTCAGATCCATACAGGCCATCTGCTGCTCAAGGGGGTGAGCGATGACCATACGCCGAAAGAAATCGGGATAGCGGTCGAACCCAACCGTCGGCAGGTCTCCGCCGACCGTGCTATGCACCGCGACCGCGCAGTCTAACTCCTGTGCTTCGGCCCAAAACGGCTCATAGGCTGGATCACTGAGGCGGCGGTCGTTGTAAGGGTTGGGACGGATGGCCACCGCCTTCACTCCGTGTTTGGTAACTACCCGACGCATCTCTTTGCTGGCTTCATCTACATCGATCAGGGGAACCGGGGCGACGTTATAGAGCCGGTCCGGGTATGGTCGGCAGAAATCCGCCATCCAGTTATTGTACGCGCGGCAGGCAGCGACCGCGAGTTGCGGATCTCTCAGGCCGCCGTAGGAGAGACCGATCGAAGGATACAAGATCGACACCTCGACCCCCTCCAGATCCATATCCTCGATGCGGGCGTGGGGGTCGAAACTGCCGGGTCGTAGGTCATCCCACGACAGGGTGTGTTCTCGTTCAGCGGTGCTGAGGCCGCCAGGGACGCACATCGCCGCGATCGAGAGGACGCTGCGGCCGAGGGTTTGGCCTTCGACTTTCACCCGATCGACTCCTTCGCTATCTTTGGTCACCTGCGGGATGCGGTCGCGAAAGGCGGGTTCGACATATTCCTGCCACAACACACGTGGTTCGACGATGTGCGCATCAGCATCGATGATCTTTGTCATGGTTCCCTCCCTTGCCGATACTCGCGAAGATGCGTCAGGATAGTCTTTTAGGCTGTCTGTCGCTACTCCAGTTTCGCCCCGGAAGCAACTGCTGGCTGCGGTTGTCGCGTTGTTTTGTAGGGGCTTGATTCATCAAGCCTTGTGGCGGGTCCGATGAATCGGACCCCTACATTCTTCGGAACGCAAACTTGCCTGCTGGAGTCAAACTGAACTACTACCAAAGATTGCATTACTTTCGCGGCGCGTGTACAACTTGCGTACTGTCCCGAGCAGTACGCTGCGCGCAGCCGCGTGTTGCCTTTCCCTCAAACGGTGTCTGTGTGTTGACGAATATCACAAGCGGTACAGGAGCCGGATTATGACTACCTTCGACTACACCGCCTATTACCGACGCCTGCAGGACATCAAGAAGCTGCAAATCCCAGCGGGCGCCGTCCGTTGGACGGAACACTACGAGCCGCCTGACCGATCGTACGAGATCGTCCTGTATCTTGGCTGCAATATCCTGCGCACGCCGGATGTCGCCGCCGACGTGGTGGCGGTATTTGAAGCGCTCGGCCTCGATTTTATCGCGCTGGCCGGTGTCCAGTTCTGTTGCGGCATCACCTGGGATCGTTTCGGTGACGTTGCCAAAGGGCAAAACGTCTCAGCCAATACCATCGAGCGGTTGGCTTCGTACAACCCCCGCTTAGTCGTCCACTGGTGCCCGTCTTGTGATG
The DNA here is from genome assembly GCA_041487975.1 of Binatia bacterium. Classification (GTDB taxonomy): domain Bacteria; phylum Desulfobacterota; class Binatia; order Bin18; family Bin18; genus JACQEL01. Next base: position 2,094 of record JBGPOI010000615.1, read on the forward strand.
TCCATTTCTCCGACATCGTCACCGGCCGCGATGCCAACACGCTTCCTTTTGCCGTGACCAACGCGCCGGCGTTCTTAAGTGACTTGAGTACGCGCGGTTTGATCCCGTGGTGCAATCCTATTCCTGGGCGCATGGCCCTGCACAGCCATAGTGGGCGAGAGGGGCACGAGACGGGTCAACGCCGCGCCCGTGCCGACCGAGAGAATGTCAGCCATCTTCTGCAGCAGCTTCCCGGAGCACAGTTCCTTGGCGCGGTTGATTCCCCTCCCGAGTACGACTACGACTGTGGCCCGGGTTCGCTCCGTGAGCGTTCGCGTTGGTTACAGACCCGCGCCGAACTGCTTGCCGAAGCCCGCCGACTTGGCACAGAGACGTTGGTGACCGTGTCGCACGCCTGTCAGCGTGAGTGGTGCGACGTGGGCGACGACACGCTCGCCGTGCGCAACTACATCTCGCTTATGGCCGAGTCCCTCGGCTGTGCGCGAACTTATGAGACCAACACGCTGGGACAATTGAAGCAGATCGAAGATCCGCAAGCCATCGTCGAACGCACGCAAGCCAACTGGTCCAGCCACGGTCTGACTGAAGAGCAAGTCTCACAGATTACTCGGCGGTACGATTGGTCACCGCGGGCGCCTCGCTCAGGTGCGCCGTAAGCTCAGGCGTGTCGTGTGAGCGGTGTCGGCTGGGGTCCTCGTGCTTCTCCGGGGGATTGAAGCTGGCAAACTAGAGGCCGCGCAGGAGGAACAAGATAAGAGGAGCACACAAACAGAGCAGAAGAGAGGGAGTCAAGTCTTGTCGTAACACATGGCAAGGAACGGCGAAGGCTGAGGCAAAAGGATTCTCATGCAAAAAGAAAGACCTGACCCCATTTCCCCTCATCAAATCGCCAGATTTGCTATAGCCGGAATAGGGGACGTTCTTGAATTAGTGGAATAACGTTGATGAGGGAAAAAGATAAAAACCTTGCAGAGCAGAAGATTCAGCAGTACCCTCTTGCGCAGGCGGGGGAGAGCAGTGCTGCGCAGAGGGAGGCCGCCTAACTCTTTGCTGCACCCCGTTGCGTCCTGCTGCGCAGTTCGCAACGGTTGAGCAG
>JBGPOI010000616.1:0-3183 GCA_041487975.1 Binatia bacterium
AATCTCCGACGGGGTCAGCGATTGCGACAAATCGACATCCCCGATCTCTGCAACGAAATCGGAGGTGATCGAAAAAATACTGATCGTCATCATTCATCTCCTTCCTTGCGTCAGCGCACGACGAACCATCAGTGAAAATAGTGGGCTATCTGGGTCGGCGGCGGCGCGTCGGTTCGTCAAGCCAGGGATTCGGGATAAACGACTCCTTCAGATCTATGCGGGTCCCGGGCGGAACGATAGCGTCAATGCGATCCAGCACCTCAGGCGTTAGCCGTAACTCAGCCGCTCCCAGTGTATCCTGGAGTTGTTCCAAGGTCTTTGGACCCATAATCACCGAACTCACCGCCGGATGCTCAGCCGCGAACGCCATCGCCATGTGTGTGAGCGAGTGCCCCGCTTCTTGCGCCAGCGCGCTCAACTCTTCCACCAGCGCATATTTCCGCTGCACCTCCGGCCGCTCTGCATCCCAGATCCCCATTCGTCCCAGTCGCCCAGTGGCCCGGCTTCCCGCCGGTGGTGGCTCGTTGCGCCGATATTTCCCGGTCAACCACCCGCCGGCTAACGGCGCATAGACCATCACCCCGATACCGTGGCGTTGGCACGTGGGCAGCACGCCCTCCTCAACCCGCCGGCTCAGAATCGAGTAGATGCACTGCTCGCTGCGCACCCGCGCCAACTGGCGCTGCTCCGCGATCCGTTGCGCTTCGACAATCCACTCGGCTGGGGTAGCCGAAGCACCGATCACGCGGATTTTCCCTGCCCGCTGCAGATCGGTCATCGCCGCCAACGACTCTTCGAGATCCGTGTCCCAGTCCCGACGATGCAGTTGGTAGACGTCAAGGTAATCGGTCTCTAATCGCCGTAAGCTGTCTTCCACAGCGCGTACGATCCAACGGCGGGATCCTCCCCCATCGTTCACGTTTTGCCCGGTCCGCGAGAACAGCCCAACACGGCCAGGGGGAAAAAAGCACTTCGTCGCCAGCACCGCCCGGTCACGTCGTCCCTTCAACGCCTTGGCGAGAATCCGTTCCGACTCGCCGTCGGAGTAGGAGTCGGAGGTGTCAACGAAGTTCACCCCGGCATCCAGGGCCGCATGCGTGATCTTCACGCACTCGTCATGGTCCGGGTTGCCCATCGGCCCGAACATCATCGCGCCGAGGCAGAAGTGACTCACCTTAATGCCAGTACCCCCAAGCGTGCGGTATTCCATACGTCTTCCCTTTGCTTTGTGACGCGTCTTCTGTCCGGCAGTGTTACGGGAAATCACGGGCTCTGCCTATCACCTCTCACCATGGAGGTGAAACGCCGGTCAAACTGCGGTACACTCGCTGTGAAAAAGGGAGGGGCTTCATCCTGAAGCCTTACTCAGAAAACTTGTCAATGTGAAAAAGGGGGAACCCGGGATGACACAGAAGCCGCTTGCGGGGATCGTCGTGTTAGATCTGACGCGCTACCTGGCAGGGCCGTACTGCACCCTGCTCTTGGCCGGGCTGGGCGCCGAAGTCATCAAGATTGAGCCCCCCGGCAAAGGCGACCTGCATCGGCAATTTCCCCCCTTTGTCGGTCCAAAGGGAGCCGCCTCTCAGCCACAGTCCGCAGACGATATGGGCGTGTTCATGCTGCATCGGGCGCGCAACAAAAAGAGCATCACCCTTAATTTATATCATCCCGAAGGCAGAGAGCTGTTCAAAGCCCTCTGCCGCAAAGCAGATGTAGTAGTGGAGAATTACTCGCCTGGTGTGATGGACGAGATGGGGGCGAACTATGCAGTGTTACAGGAGTTGAACCCCAGCCTCATCCTCTGCTCCATTTCCGGGTTTGGCCAGAACGGACCCTTGCGAGACTGGCGGGCGTACGATCCAGTGATTCAGTCGATGAGCGGCATTGCCAGTGTGACGGGCTATCCGGATCGGCCACCGGTGCGGTGCGGGGCGGCGATCAGTGATACGGTGGCCCCGTTGTTTGCGGTCATCGGCATTCTGGCGGCGTTGCGCCGGCGCGAGCAGAGTGGCGCGGGTGAATGGGTGGATATCGCCATGCTCGATACCTCATTCTTCTTGCAGCCGGACCTGCTGGAATTGCTGAACGGCGGCATCGAGCCCCGGCGGCGCGGCAACACCCACGCTGCCGGGACGCCGCTCAACACCTACCCCACGCGCGACGGGTTTGTGACGGTAGCGGTCACCACCGACAAGAATTGGCAGTGTTTGTTAGCTGCGCTGGAACGGGGAGACCTCAAGACGGATGCGCGCTTTGCCACTCCCTTGGCGCGGCGCGAGCATATCCAGGTCATCGACGAGATGGTGGCCGAGTGGCTCAGGGACCGGACGACAGCGGACGCGGTAGCGGTCTTGCAGCATCACGAAGTGCCGGCTGGCCCCGTGCAAACGCTGCCCGAGCTGCTCACCGATCCGCAGCTGCAGGCGCGACAGATGGTGGTGGATCTGGAGCATCCCTCGGCTGGACCGCTCCCGGGCGTGAAGGGCTTCGGCATGCCAATCCGTTTTGTCGAGCATCCCGTGCAGTTCGATCAGCCTGCTCCGCTCCTTGGTGCGCATAATGAGGAGATCTACGGCACGGTGCTGGGGCTCGACGCCGCGGCCCGTGCCGAGCTGCAGGCCAAAGGCGTGATCTGAGAGAGTCTCAGTCACTTCTGGAAGGCGATTGAAATTGCGCGTCAGCAGCAGGCGAAGTTGTTTGAACTACGGGCGGTGAGGAGCCTCGCCCGCTTGTGGCAGCAACAGGGGAAGCAGAACGAAGCTCACAGCATGTTGGCAGAGATCTACCACTGGTTCACCGAAGGGTTTGACACCAAAGACTTGCAAGAGATGAAAGTGTTGTTAGACGAGTTGTCGGAGGGGCACTGATGGACGTGTATGAGATCATTGAGCAAGTCGAGGCGCTCCTGCAAAAACACGAGCGGGTGAGCTACCGGTCAGTGCAATATCAGTTCCATCTGGATGACGAAGCTCTGGCCGTTCTCAAAGAGGAACTCATTGACATTCGGGAAGTGGCCGCTGACAAAGACGGCAAGATGCTGGTGTGGACAGGCGGGAAGACACAGGAAGAAACAGAGAAACGGAGAAACGGGGAAACGGAGAAAGGGCAAACAACCTCTTCGGACTCTAGACCCCAGACTCTAGACCCTAGACCTATTAGCTACACCCCGCCGCACCTTGCCGA